>NZ_MWQK01000004.1:0-300000 GCF_002210425.1 Fibrobacter sp. UWB2
TCGCAATGTTGCAGGCGGCATCAGCGAAGAAACCGAAGGCGTTGTCGCCATCACAAACAAGACCATCGCAGGCGTTTCGCAGAAAGGGCCGTTTGCAAAGGGTTCCAGCGTATACCTCAGAGAAACAAGCAAAGACGGAAGCCTCACCCCTACCGGCAAGGAGTTTTACGCCACCATTCGAAACGATGCCGGCGAATTCAAGATTGAAAACATCAATCTCGAAAGCCAATACGCATTGCTCACCGCCGAAGGATTCTACAATAGAGAATTCACGCATTCATTTTCGGACTGCTCTATTTCTCTAAATGCAGCAAGCGACATCAGCAGCCGCAATTCCACGAACATCAATTTGTTCACGCACTTTGAATACCCACGCATCTTAAATCTCGTCAGTTCCGGGATGCCTTTCAACGCTGCAAAAGCTCAAGCCGAAAAAGAAATATTCGCCCAATTCGGTTACGAGAAACACGAGCATTCTGCAGAAGACCTCGACATTAACGGACAAACCGAAGAAGATCGTATTTTGTACGAAGTCAGCAAAATGGTGGATAGAAATTTCTTTATTGGAGAATATATCCCGATTTCCAAAACCGTTCACAGAGATTACAGTTTCTCCTGCAAAGAAGTAAAAACACTCATCGACAGCATTGCCAACGATTTCGCAGCAGACGGCACCCTTAACAACAGCTTAACAGAAAAAATAGCCGCATACTCGTTCGTATTCCAAAAAGAGAACGCAACAAACGTCTTAAGTCGTTACGAAAATCTCGGGTCATGCACCCAAGAAAATCTCGGCCAACACACCAAGTTGCAATACGCAATTCCCATAGAAATAACAAATATGCCAACCAACACAGCCGATACATCCTTCACTTACGAATACGCGATTTGTACTGGAAAAAAATGGTTCCTCCTTTCAGGCGAACAATTTGAAAATTCAACAAAAAAGATTGAACACCAAACAGGCTCCATAACCGACCCTAGAGATGGTAAAACCTATAAAACAACAAGTTTCACCTTTAAAGAAAAAACGTATGAATGGATGGCAGAAAATCTTCAATTTGCTGGCAATTCTGCAACTCAAAACGAAGAAAATCAAAAAGGCATTTATACACGAGAAGAAGCTTTAGTCCTAAAGGACAGCTCATTCATTCAGCATTACGAGGCTGTACTAGACAGGAAAGAAATCTTTTACCAAGGAATCTGTCCTGAAGGCTGGCATATTCCAAATACTAACGAATGGAAAGCACTTCTTGAATATGTAGGTTCACCTAGCAACTTATACAGCAAAGATTGGAACAAAATCTACTTTACTAATAGAATACTAGAAGACAACATCGAATTCGGAGCAATACCTATATTTTTCGAGCCCATTGCTACAAATCATAACTCCTTTGTACCATACGCACACTTCATTGCATTTGCTTATGCACAAATAAATGAAAATTATTCTACTTGCAAAACAGGCTCACCCGAAGAACTCGAAGAGGTCAGTTGCGATACAAAAGGAGACATCTCCTTTGATGTAAACAGCGATTACATCTACGATAACACTCCTCTCAGACAATCCAATTTCTATTCCGTTTTTTTCGGTTCATCAGCAAGACTACTGAATAATACGGGTTATTTTCCAACCCTAATAATCGACTTTTGGAACACCAATTACAAAACACTCAAATCAAATGTTCTAGACCTTAAACTCAACGTTCGTTGTGTCAAAAATTAAAGGAGGAAACCATGCTTATCAAATCTTTTTTCAATGGGCTCATCGCAACTCCCATACTGGCACTAAGCCTGCTATTTCAGGCATGTAGCAACGAGTCAACGTTCAGCCCAATTGCATCCAATGGCGAAAGCGACGCTGTCTTATCTGGAGAAACCGTATCGGGAATTTCGCAAAAAGGGCCATTCATCAAAGGTTCAACCGTTACACTCTACGAACTCGACGAGCAACTGCACCAAACAGGAATTCACTATTCCACAACAATAGACAACGACGAAGGCAAGTATCACATCGATAGCGTAGTCCTAAGCAAGCCTTACGCATGGATGGTTGTCAAAGGTAATTTCATCAACGAAATTACAGGAAAACGATCATTCACCCCCATCACATTGAATGGTCTTGTCAAGATTGAAAAAAACAAAGACGTCAACATCAACATTCTGAGTCACTTGGCGTTTAACAGAATTCAATACTTGGTACAACAAGGTTTAAATGTTACACAAGCCCAAAAGCAAGCCGAAATTGAAGTCCTCAAAGCCTTCAACATCGATGATGACGGGACGCCTTTCGAAAACATGGATATTTTCGCCAATGGCGAAGGAGACGCAAAGCTCCTAGCGATTACCCTTATACTCCTCAACCATCACGATGGCGACATTGCCCAAACCATTGACCTTTTAGCACAAATCACATACGATCTAGAAACAGACGGCGTATGGAGCGATACGACTTTAAAGAATAGAGTAAAAGAGAACTCCTATTCAGCGACATACGGGACATTCAATTCAGCCCGAGAAAACATGAAATACATGAAAAAGACTATTCCAAATTTTGAAAAGTATATAAACAAATTCATTTCACCGGAACATCAAGGATTAGTGTGGGGGCATTGTAAAAATGAGGGTGAATTACAAAAGAACAATGCTTATCGGGATTCTCTCCATATCTGCCATGATTCTACATGGGTTGAATACACTGGTTTCAGAAGCTTGAGCGATCCCATTGTTGATACCACCGGTAAATTTGGAACCTTAGTCGATTCTCGTGATGGTCATGTTTATAAAACGCTCACCTTAAAGTTTGAGAACGGAGATTCTGCCGTATGGATGGCAAATACACTTGAATTTAATAAAACTGAATACGTATATGAAGATATATATACAAAACTATGTCCTGACAATTGGCACATTACGAGCAAAAAAGAATGGAACAACATGCTTGAACTGATCCAAAAGAATTACCAATATGGAGAGCTATTATTCGACCAAGGCTTTGATTTTTATCGGAGTAGCGAATACTACGTGTCCACAACGGATGAGTATATAAACATCCATTATTCAAAAGGTGAAGTTTACCAAACAAGTGGAACATTCAATCCAAACTATGTAACCAGCGGTACCGAGAAAATACGCTGCATCAAAGATTACCCAAAACCAGAAAAAATACCTGTAGATACAGCAAAGTATGGAAAGCTCATCGACAATCGTGACGGAAATGTCTACAAGACACTCGACATAGAGATGTCTGATGGAACCACAGTCACTTGGATGGCAAGCCTTTTGGAATTCGAAGCGCCGGCAACAACGGATTCCAACACATATTATGCTCCTCAACACTTCCCTGGATACGGCAGAACTTACACATATAAGCAGATTCTCAACAAGCCCGACGATGCGGATACAACCGAGCTCTACCCACTACTCTATGCAGCTGAAAGCGGAGAAAAGATTCAAGGAATATGTCCAGAAAAATATCACATTCCAAATTACCATGAATGGGACAAGCTATTAGAAATCTCCCAAAGCAATGAACAAATTAAGCAATTGCTCATTTACCCACAACAGGACTTCAACAAAAGAACAAACACCTACGCCTTTTACGATGAAAGCCTTGTAGACAATTTCAACATTACCGGAAATCATGATCGAGAAAAAGAAGTCGTTTCACCTTGGAGATGGACATTTACAGCTACGATGCAGCCATTTACCCGCACATCCATAATCGGGAAAAAATTGAGTTACGAATCCGAATACTACTACAGACCTCCACATACACTTCGTTGCGTAAAAGACTAAAGCAAAGACCCGCGAACCAATTTCGCGGGTTTTATTCACACTTAAGCAAAGCTATGACAAAGCCCGGTATTACCGGGCTAATGTTTTGCAAAAATTACTTCGCCGGAGCAAGAGCCTTCACGGCATCCGTCAAGCGGTCAATCGCCTTGATGAGTTCATCCATCTTGGCTTCGCTTACGCCACCGGCAATCGCGGCAGCCGTTGCGTTCGCGGCAGATTCAACAGCCTTAGCCGTTGCTGCAGGAGCTGCGCTCACAGGAACCTTCCCAAACCAAATATCCGGCCAGCGGTCATTACCACTGTTGTATGTAATACGCGTTGCTGTTTCGACCGGTTCGCCAATCTTCCAAATGTACAGTTCGTAGTCGAACAAATCGTGGTCATGGCCCTTGTCGGTTGCACCCCACACAAGCCACTTGCCATCAGGCGAGAGGCGCGGGAAGTATTCATGGCTACGGCGGCCCGGCAGGTCCATCAGCTTCACGTTCTTCGGGATTCCAAAGAAGCCGACCTTTTCCACCTGCTTGCCATCCTTGGCGGTGAACCACAAAATTTCACTCGGAGCAGCCGTACCACCGTTACCCGTGGGGTTCACGCGGTAGAGCTTTGTGCCGTCAAAATTCCAGTCAATCTGGCAACCGTCACCGGACTTTGTCCACACATTCTTCGTCAAGTCCCACACGCCCGTTTCGCGCATTGAACCGCGGAGTGTAATCGCGAGGTGCTTGCCATCCGGACTCATGTTCGGTTCCTGCAAAATCACGCCCGCCTTCTTGAAGACCTTTTCGCCATCAAGCACAAGCGTTTCTTTTTTGCTCGCGAGGTCCATCGTAAAGACCTTGCCTGCACGGCTAAACACAATGGACTTGCCATCCGGGCGCCAAGTGCCCCACGTTGCATTTTCGACAATCTTCATCTCGTTCGTGCCGTCAATACCGACAGTCCACAAGTCCCACTTTTCAGGGTAGTTTGCATCGTTTTCAGGAACCCAGCCACCCTTGCTGCGGTTGAAGAGCACCTTGGATCCATCCGGAGCGATACGCGGGAACCAGTCCACATTATTGCTCTTGGTGAGTGCGCGAACATTTGTTCCGTCCGCATTCATAATCCAGATATCATGGAGAGAATTTGCTCGGCTCGTAGACCAGACAATAGCACCCTCAAGTTTACCCTTCAAGGCATCGAGAGCCTTCTGTTCTTCGGGAGTCGGATCAACAGACGCACCCATCGGAGCGCCCTGAGCCGCAAATGCGGAAACGGCCAAAAGGCCAATCGCAGAAAATAACACAAACTTTTTCATATTCATATTAAGAAAGATAGTAACACAATAAAAAAAAAGTTAAAAAAACGCTCCCAACAGGCCCTCAACGCACCATAAACCACCCCATCCAGTCGCAAAAGCCCCACAAGCGTGCTCGAGAACACAAAGAGAACATTTAAAACTTACGAAAAGCTTTTTTAAGGTTCAAAATTGAATTGTCAATATAGATTTACAATTCGAGGAAAGATTATGAAGTTACCCATTTTTAGATGCTTACTGTTAGCAGGCATTCTTGCCACTGCGTGGAACTGCTCCGAAAGTGCAGCGACCCAGGATTCTGCATCAAATAAAACTTCTAACCTTCAAATTCCACAAAATCTAGTCGTGAGCGAACCGAGCTACTTCTACCAGCTCGGATCCAAATACTACGTCATCGCCCCCAAGACGATGACCGTTAGCGACGGTTCAGGCAAAGTCATCGGCACTTTCAACACATCTACCGGTGCCATTATGTCGCTCTCCGGCGAAATCATCGCCATCAACCTGGACCTGAGCAAGCTCCCCATGGTTTCCCCGACTGTTCCTTCCAAGGACCTCATTGCCGTTGACCTGGACTCCTAGCAATTTTTATATTGCAGTCCATGAGTGACGCTCTCGAAAAACGCATCAAGAAACACATCATCGGAAAACCGCACCGCTTTTTAGCCGTGTCTCCGCTTGGTTTTGAACAAACTCTTTCGAGAGAATTAGAAATCATTTTAGGCGAAAGCGCAACAGAACCGCCGCACGTCATCGGGGATGGCAAAGTCGAATTCACCACAAAACTCACTGAAGCCTGGAAAGCCGTCGCCGTAAGCCGCATCGCCTACCGCGTGCTCATGGAAGTTGCAAGTTTCAAAGCCGAAAACTTCCGCGATCTCGAAAAGAAAGCCGCCGAAATCCCATGGGAACTGTATTTTGACAAGAGAACGGACAACGCCCTACAGACGAGAGACGAGAGTATTATTCCTAGTAACTTACCACACATCCACGTTACGTGCAAACATTCCCGCCTGTACCACAGCGACGCCATCGCCGAACGTTTGTACAAAATAATAGAAGGGGTAAGCCTCCCCCTCGCTTCTGCCGACACGGCATCCGCAACCCCCTCTGCGGGGACACCCCGCAACGCCCCGTCGCAAAATCTCTATGTCAACTTTCTAGACGACCGCTGCACCATCTGGCTAGACCTCGCCGGCGAAGAGCTCTATAAACGCGGCTTTGAGCGATTCGTGAACGACGCTCCGCTCAAAGAAACCATCGCCTCCGCGATGATCTTCGAAGCAATAGAGATCCTTCGACTTCGCGCTCCGCGCTCCGCTCAGGATGACACAAGCCATCCGCGAAGCATCACCCTTATCGACCTCATGTCCGGCAGTGGCACGTTCAGTCTTGAAGCAACCTGCATTGCAAACAAAATCATTCCCGGCACTTGTCGCGATTTTGCACTTAAACACCAGCCCGCTTTCAAGGAAGCCACGTGGAATTTTATTACGCGAAGCAACTCTTCTGCACCCGTCACCCTGAGTGAAACGAAGGGTCCAGTAAAGTCTTGCAACACATTCGCGACAATCGCGAAAATCATCACGAGCGACATTTCCGAACGCGCGGTAAACATCATCAAGCACAACATCGAATGTAGCCCGCTTGCAAACATTTCGCCTGCGCCAATCGCACCGCAACAAAAAGATTTCTTCAGCTATACCGCCAAAGAAATTGCAGACGCCTGCGGCGACACCTCGCCCATTCTCGTGCTGAACCCGCCCTACGGCAAGCGCCTCGATTTTGACGCCCCAAAGCTTTACACGCAAATAGGTAAAAAGCTAACAGAACTTGCTCGCGACCTGCACCATTTCGGCAAATCGCTCACAGTCGCCATCCTCGCCCCAAAAGACGACACCCGCGATGGCACCAAGTACACCTGCACCGCAAACCTTTTGCGCGAATGCCCCGCCCTTTCGAAAGAGCATAACCCAACCGCCAAAGTCATCCAAACAAGCCACGGCGGCTTTAGCCTCAACGCCTTCTTTGCTACAATCTAGGCGCATTCCCTTTATCATAACAACAATTAATTTTCTAACTTATAACCGAAATTTATGGTGGCATATATAATGCCGCCGGAATTATTAAAGACAAAAAAGGATCATTATGCCGAAACTTCGTTCGCTCAAGACTATGGAAGGCCGTGAAATGGCCGGTGCACGTGCCCTTTGGCACGCAACAGGAACCAAGGTAGAAGACTTTGGTAAGCCCGTCATTTGCGTGGTGAACAGCTACACCCAGTTTGTACCGGGTCATGTCCACCTCAAGGATGTCGGCCAGGTTGTCGCACGCGCGATCGAAGCAGCCGGCGGTGTCGCTAAGGAAATGAACACCATCGCAGTCGATGACGGTATCGCCATGGGCCACGACGGCATGCTCTACAGCCTTCCCTCCCGCGACCTCATCGCAGACGCTACCGAATACATGGCAAACGCCCACCGCGCAGACGCCCTCGTGTGCATTTCCAACTGCGACAAGGTGACTCCGGGTATGCTCATGGCCGCTATGCGCCTCAACATTCCGGCAATCTTCGTTTCTGGCGGTCCGATGGAAGCTGGCCACGTCACGACAAAGGACGGCAAGGACCGCGCTCTCGACTTGATCGACGCCATGATCGATTCTGCAGACAACACCATCAGCGATGAAGAAGTTGCCGACATCGAAGCCAACGCTTGCCCGACTTGCGGTTCCTGCTCCGGCATGTTCACCGCAAACTCCATGAACTCCCTTACCGAAGCTCTCGGCCTTAGCCTCCCGGGCAACGGCACCATCGTTGCAACGCACGCCGAACGCAAGAAGCTCTTCGAAGCCGCCGGTAAGCGCATCGTGGAACTCTGCCACCAGTATTACGATTTGAACGACGAAAGCATCCTCCCGCGCAGCATCGCCACGAAGGACGCCTTCGAAAACGCCATGCGCCTCGACATCGCCATGGGCGGTTCTTCTAACACCGTTCTCCACTTGCTCGCCGTCGCTCAGGAAGCTGGCGTGGACTTCACCATGAAGGACATCGACCGCCTCTCCCGCAACACGCCGTGCATCTGCAAGGTCGCCCCGACCGTCCACAACATCCACGTCGAAAACGTGAACCGCGCAGGCGGCATCATGGGCATCATCGGTGAACTCGACCGTATGGGCCTCATCCACAAGAGTGCAAAGACTGTTCACGCCGCTACGATGGGCGACGCTCTCGAAGCAAACGACCTCAAGCGTAACCCGACAGCCGAAGCCAAGCAGCGCTACCTCGCAGGCCCGGGCCGCAAGTACAACATCGAAGCATTCTCTCAGAACTTCATGTATCCTGACCACGACCTCGACCGCGCAAACGGCGCAATCCGCGATGGCGAACACGCTTACACCAAGGACGGCGGCCTCGCTGTTCTTTACGGTAACCTCGCCATCGATGGCTGCATCGTAAAGACCGCAGGCGTTGACGAATCCATCTGGAAGTTCACCGGTCCGGCAATCGTGTTCGAAAGCCAGGAAGAAGCCGTGAACGGCATTCTCGGCAACAAGGTGAAGGCAGGCGACGTCGTCGTCATCCGCTACGAAGGCCCGAAGGGTGGTCCTGGCATGCAGGAAATGCTCTACCCGACCTCTTACCTCAAGAGCCGTCACCTCGGCAAGTCCTGCGCCCTCCTCACCGACGGTCGCTTCTCCGGCGGTACGAGCGGTCTCTCCATCGGCCACGCTTCTCCGGAAGCCGCCAACAAGGGTAACATCGGCCTCGTGCACACAGGCGACGTCATCGAAATCGACATTCCGAACCGCACCATCAACGTGGAACTCACCGACGAAGAACTCGCCGCACGCCGTCAGGAAATGGAATCCCGTGGTGCCAAGGCATGGAAACCTGAGAACCGCGACCGCGTCGTGTCCAAGGCTCTCCAGGCATACGCTGCTATGGCATCCAGCGCAGACAAGGGCGCAGTCCGCGACCTCAGCCTCATCGGCGTAAAATAAGAACTTGTCATGCCCGCCACCGAGCGGGCATCTCCTTTTCATACAAAAAACGGCACCGCACTGGTGCCGTTTTTTCATCCATACAAATTCTAAACCAAACTACACGACAGTCAGAATGTCCGAGAATCCCGTCACCTCAAAAATTTCCTTGATTTCATCGCAGACATTCTTGATGATCATCTTGCCCTGCTTGTTCATAATCTTCTGAGCAGAAAGCAACACGCGCAATCCCGCCGAAGAAATATAAGTCAGCTTGGCAAAATCAAATTCCAAATCCGTGACGCCGTCCAGCTTGCCCTGAATCTCGGATTCAAGCAAAGGAGCAGTCATCGTATCCAAGCGCCCTTCCAATGCGAAAGAGGTATTGGTACCATCCACATTTTTTTCGATTTTCATTATCAGCCTCTCTTTGTATTTTTAAAATCTACAATAAATTAACCCAGTTTTTTGACAACGGTTAGAACATTCTTCTGACCATCACGTTTGTACTCAACGCCATCCATGATTTTTTTCACGAGGAATATTCCGAGCCCGCCAATTTCACGGTCTTCCGCCGAGAGCGAAACGTCCGGATCCGTCTTCTTCAGCGGATCGTATTCCACCCCCTCGTCAATAAAGGTCAGCTTTGCTGTCAGCACGTCCTCGTTCACATTCAGAATCAACTTCATATTAGAAGATCCCGAATAGCGAACAACATTGCTGAACAGTTCATCAATGGCTACGCCAATCTGCATGATAGCCTTAGGCGACGGATTCAGCGGCTCCAAGGAGCTTTCAACAAAGTCCGTCAAGGTCTTGACATTTTCAAATTTCGAATCTACGACGATTTCTTTAACCCAATTCTGCATAGTACCAGCCAAAAGTTTCGTAAATCATACAATAATTATACATTTATCTCGCGCAGTTTGTCAATATTTCTGCAAAAAGCCCTAAAAAATGTGTTTAAAAGCAAACAATTCTATATTTTCCCGCATGATAAACACAACCCTTTGCTACATCGAACAAGACGGCAAGTACCTGCTGCTCCACCGCATCAAAAAGAAAAACGACATCAACAAGGACAAGTGGATAGGCATTGGCGGCAAGTTCGAAGAATGGGAATCGCCCGAAGACTGCATCCACCGCGAAGCACTCGAAGAAACAGGGCTCACACTCATCCGCCCCAAGTACCGCGGCATCGTCACGTTCATCAGCGACGGCATGGACCAGACCGAATTCATGCACCTCTTTACGGCAACCGAATTTACAGGCTCCATCAAAGACTGCGACGAAGGCGTACTGGAATGGGTGGACAAGCAAAAAGTGAAGGAACTCCCCCACTGGGACGGCGACCTGATATTCCTAGCCCTCCTGGAACGCGGCGAACCGTTCTTTTCACTAAAGCTCACCTACAAAGGCAGCACGCTCATAGAGGCCTTATTGAACGAAAAGCCTGTGACACTACAGGATTTTCTGTAGTAATGTGATTTTCCGCAATTTTTTGGGGAATTATTCAGAGCAGGGCTTAACAAAAGCGACAAAATTAAGCATATTTGTGATACTCCAAACCAACCCCAGACTCGGCAAGATGCGTACTCCTACGATATTGCCGAGTCGCTTTTTTTATGGGCTATAGTTACCACTTGGCAAGGGCATTCGAGACAATCAGGTCCTGGAGCTTTTCAACGGCACGCGTCTGGCCATGGCGGTCTTCGGTCTCGTTAGCTTGGACGTCATAGACACCATCCGCCGAAAGCGACTTGCTCTCGTAGATGATTCTCTCTTTTACGTTATCGTAAAACCTGACTTCAACGCGGATTGTCACACGATACGTTTCAACATCGCTATTGCTATTGTAGTTTTCAGGCTTGTTCGAATAGCTTAACAAAGTAATTTCAAAATCGGCATTTGCCTCGTCATTCACAAGACGCACGCCACCCGCATTGCGCTTGAACATATCGACAACAGCGGTATGAATGTTGTTTGCAAGTACCGGGTCCAAAGTCTTGTCCTCGACTTCATGGATGTTGACCGTCTTGATGTGGCTCGGAAGCGTACTTGCAGTAAAGCTATAGCAGCCCGAAAAAACGCAAGCCAGCAAAGCAAGCATCATGGCAACAAACAGACGAGAAATAAACTTACGGTAAAGCATAATCACAATGTAGAAAAACACCCCGCAGCGCAAAGCCACAGGGTGTTCAAAAATCTATAGAACTAAGCCTTATTTTTTCTGAGTTCTGCGATAACCACGACGAATCGTTTCCGTAGTACGCTGGAACGGCATCGTCATGATGGTCGGGTTGTTACCGTTACTTGCATAGCAGTAAGAGTAAGCTTCCTTCACGACCGTCATCTGGTAAACATACGGACCCGTTGCAAGCAAGCGACCCTTGTCCGTAACCGGATACATCTTGATCGTAGCAAGCATTGCACCCGTAGAGCCATACATCGGAGTTTCACCGCAGCCCGGCATCTTCACACCTGCAGACTTCGTAGAAGAACGCAAGCCGTTCAAGGCGTTTTCAAATTCTTCCTGCGTCACGCGCTTGCTGTACTGGTTCACAAAGTGGCCGAGATGGTCAAACACGCGAATGTTCACATGGAACGGCTGAGTAGTCGGGAAAGACCAGCTCGTGCAAGATTCGTTACTCTTCTTGCCCGGAACGCTAGCAGAACCGTCATTATAGCAGAGAGTCTTGTTTGCATCCTGGCCTGCACCATAAACAACGCCGGCACCTGCAGGGATTGTCGTTGCGCCCTGAGCACCAGAAGTCATAAGCACCTTGGCGCTATCCTTAGCCCACTTGAGCGGGTCAACGTTATTGACAGCCGGAATCGGAGTCAAAACAAGGTCAGCCGTCATGTCGGTCGGAATCGTACCGCTACCAGCCAAGTTCGTAAGCGTCTGGGATTCATTCGTAAAGTCCGGACGGTCATAAGCAGGATCGTCAGGCACCACAGGAGTCGTAGCCACAGCGGTATAAGAAATCTTACCCCACTTTTCACGTTCATCGAAGCCTTCCACATGCTTGCCAGAGCTAGAAGCCACATAGAAAGTCACCTTCTGAGACCAGGCCATCAACTGAGCCCATTCCTGTGCAGTGTAGTTACCGCCATTGCCATCATCGTTAAGTCCCTGGCTATACGGAACGTTGAATGCCAAGCGGTCATCACCAAGGAGACCACCTTCAACAATGTTTCCATTAAGGTCCTTCACGACACCTTCAAACTGGTACATCTGACCATCGGCACCCTTGTCAACCGGGCCCGTCATCGAAGTCACATAGAAGCCATAAACCAACGTCACCTTCTGGCCGTTAGCATCGGTCACTTCGCGCAACACAACCATCGAAGGAACGTTCGGATTGTTGATGGCGATAAGGCTAGAGTCAGCCAGCGGGACGTTCATGTACATGCTGTTGTGAGAAATACCGTTTTCGTCCACCTTCACGACGACATCGCTAACAGTCGGCTGGCCGTAACGAGACGGAGCAAGTTCGGCAAGAGACGTACGGATGTAAATGTTGGAACCATCGGACTGGCGGTCAGCATAGAAGAAGTGCAAATGATGCCAAGTGTCATCGGCCCAGCCAGTTGCATCAGAAGCGCCGGAGCAGTTCGTGTAACCGGAAAGCGGTTCACCGACATGGCAACCATGATTGTTCAAAGCCAAAGTCTGGATGTTGACCTTGCCTGGAGCAGACAAGTGCGTACCGCCCAAGTCGACAACAAGCACGCCATCCACGAAGATCCACATGTCATCGTCACCAGCGAATTCAAACACTTCCGGAGTCGGAGTCTGGTTAGAAGCCTTGTACTTGAAGCTTGCATAACCCATCATGGTAAAGGCGTAATTGCGGAGATGCTGCAAGCCGAGGCTACCGTTCATCACAGCGGCCTGCCAAGCTGCGCTATGGCCACTACCGTTATCAACAGCACGCGGGCCACCCTGATTCAACCAATCCTGGCAAAGCTGAGCCGTATTCTGGTTCAAGAAGTCGGCCTGAGACTTGGCGTACTGGTAATTGTAAGGCGGGCAGAAAATAGAGAGAGTCTGCGGGTCATACTGGTCACACACACCGTTCGTCTGGATCGAAGCGTTACAGGGCTTGTTCATCACCCATTCTCTTGTAGTCGGGTTGATGCTATCCAGCGGAGAGTAACCACCATTGTTATAGTTATAGTCGTAAATGTAGTACTTGGTACCAGCCGGATCCCTCGGGATATCCATTGTCGTGTTGACACGCTTGTTCTGGCCCGGCACGTCGAGATACCACTGTTCAAAGAACTTGTTATCGCAGCGTTCGTTCATCTTGCTGATGACGACACCGTCATACATATCAATCTTGCCATCGGCACCAGGAGGAGCAAACATCAAATAGGGGTTCACCATGCCCGGCGTGTAAATAACCGGGTTAGCCCAGACTGTACCACCATTCGGGCATTTGTAACCACTCACGTCATTCTGGGCATTCTTGTAACCACGCTGCGTCCATCCCTGAGTAGACTTCTGGGAACATTCACCATACTCCAAGACAGGACCAGCAGAAACAGTCTGCAAATAGGCCGGGAGATACGTGTTCACCTGTCTCGGGAAACCATCAGTACCAATTTCAGCACCGACACCATACTTGGTGAACGTGTTCATATTACCGCAAGTATTATGGTAATTAGAGCTAGAGTACCAAACGGCATCGTAGCCATACAAATTCAATGCGGCACCAGTCGGTGTCACGTAGTTATATATCTCGTTAATATGGTCGACGGATTCTTCCGAAAAGTTTTCGAAGTCCGGGTGATTCGGCTGGAAATCGCGAATCACAATATCCAACGTGCGGACATCCTGGGTCTGGGCAAAAGCAACAACGGAACAACCAAACAGAGCACCGAGGGTTATCCATCTATAAAATTTCATAAGATTCCAATCTCCACCTATTAATAGGTTACAACAATTCCACCTAAATATAAACCAAATAAAACAAAATGAGGTCCTTTTATAATGCAAAATATATGTAAAAACAGAAAATATTGAGAAAACATGACAGTTCACGTATTATATCTGAACAAAACGTCAAAATTTCACGACCGTTTTTAGCGGATTAGCTATTTTTTCCGCCCATGAATTGGTCCATTGTTTTCTTTATCATCATGATGCTCCTGCTGTTGCGCATTTTGCGCCTCAGAATCCGCGCCAACACCACCCGTTCGGAATCTTTTAAGCGACTCCCGCCCAAAGACCAGTTGGCCGTGCTCAAGGAATGCCTCCTGAACAATCCTTCCGAAGCAAATCTCAAGAATCTTGCCAATTTTGTCAGCCAAACTCCGCAAAAAATCGACATCGATAGCTATCGACCGTTCCTCAAGTCGCAGTTGGAAATTTTTGGCCGCAACGACGCCATCGCCGAAGATAACGAGCTTTACGCCAAAGAATGCGAATGGATGGACCAAATAAAGCCCCTTGAATTTGAAGAGGCAGAATCGTTCAGGCGAGAAAATGAAACACAAAAGTACATCGAGCGTACGCTCGAAGGCATCGCCCGCCTGTACTCCGACGAAGCCATTCTAGAATCTCTTGCTAAAATTGCGTCGGACTATCCGCACGCCACAGAACTTGCCGAAAGCTACAAGCAGCTCATGCAAGCCCGCGACGAAAGTGGCGCTGACGACAAGTCTCTCGAAGCCCTCCGCAAGCAAAAAGAAGCTTGGGAAGAAGACCTCTTGAACGTGAGAGTGTAATTATTTTTCTAAAAAGTCCAGCGCCTCGCCCGCCAGTTCCACACAGCGGTTGCACGGGATAATTTTGTTCGGGCGGATTTCCTGACACTTGGTACAACCCTGCGCCCCACGCTTAAAGACATCTTCAATCGATTCGGCATGGTCGGGCTGCATCATCTTCGCCGCATAGAGCGCCCCGCACAAGCCATCCGGTGCCTTGCCACCGCCAAAAGTACGGAACATTTCAGCGGCCTTTACCGCTTCTTCTTCGGACTTGCCCGTAGCACGCGCATAGCCATAAGCTACAGCCATAGCGCAATTACCGCGCTTATCCGCATGGAATTTCTTCGAAAATTCGGCAATCGACATAAATGCTCCTTTCGCAAAAGACAATGTAAATTTACATTCGTGACAGGCGCTGAAAAACTAAATTTTGCATTTTCATCATTTTTTACGTGAGAAAAGCGCGTTTTTCACAAATTTTCACGTAAATTCTAGTACAAATTAATCAAAATTTTCGAAAAATCGGGATTTCGCGCTCAAAACCGGCACAAAACACAGGTTAAAGATCCTTTTTCGCGAAAAAATCACTTCCAAAAAGCAAAAAAATTTACAAAAGCGGCATGTTCACCAGCTTTTATTACATACAACATTAAAATTTTACGTGAATAAAGCTCAAAAATTGAAAATTTTCACGTAAATTTCGCCATTTTTCAAAAATCGCCTTTAAAACACTCTATATTTTAGACATGCCTAACGAAAACAACGACATCAAGAATCTCGACCTCGACCAGCTCATCGGCAACATGAGCTCCATCAACAGCGAAGACTACTGGTTCACCAAAGTCAGTAAAATCGAGGAACACGACGAAACCGCCGAGCCAAAGCAAGGCGAACAAGGCTAAAACGAGAACGCCAAAACAGCGCCGTAGCGCCCATCCAGAGGATTCAGCAGAGGAGAAATTTGCACTTGCAAATTGAAGGATTCAGCTTCTTTTGATTTTCGCTGCTCCAAAAGTTCATCTTTTTTTCGATTGTAATTATAGAAATCCCGCTGACGTCTGATTTTCGCGATACTAAAACCTCCATAAGCAATCCAAGAAGGCAAGACCAAAATCGCAGCGGTAATCGCAGCAGCGTCCAAAACAACATTTCCCCCACGGCATCCTTCGGGACCATAACAATCTGCAGCGCCTCTAGCGGCAAACACCAAAATCGGAGTGGCAATAGACAATCCAACACTCGTCCAATAAAGCACTTCGGACATTGTCTCATTCGCACGAAACCTTTGATAATTATAATTCGCTAAACTATCGTAATACGCCGCGGAATCAACTGGCGTAACCACAGCCGATTCATTCGCCAAGCAAGGCATCATCAACAACGCGACACACAACAAAATAATTTTCATGCGAATTAATATAAAAAAGAAACCCTCGCAAACGCAAATGTTTTGAAAGGAGATGCCGCATCAAGTGCGGCATGACAACACAAAAAAGACCCTGCAAAAATTGCAGAGTCTTTCAAAGGTGATGGATCCTATCGCCCTTTTTAGGGCTCCAGGATGACATTCTTGCGATTACTTGTCAGTGAGGAAAGCAACGCCCGGAAGCACCTTACCTTCGAGCAATTCGAGGGAAGCGCCACCACCCGTAGAGGTGTGGGTCACCTTCTTGTCTGCGCCGTACTTCTTGGCAGCCGTAGCGGTATCGCCACCACCGATAACGGTGATTGCGCCAGCAGCGGTAGCTTCGACGATAGCGTCAGCCATAGCCTTGGTAGCCTTTTCGAAGGCTTCGAATTCGAACACGCCTGCAGGACCGTTCCAAACGATGGTCTTTGCAGACTTGATTGCATTCACGAAGAGCTTGGTGGATTCAGCACCCACATCGAGGCCCATCCATCCAGCCGGAATGCCTTCGGCGTCAGTGACAGCCTTCGTGGCAGCGTCGGCAGCGAACTTGTCAGCTGCGATGTAGTCAACCGGGAGGATGATTTCCTTGCCAGCAGCCTTAGCCTTAGCCATGAGATCCGGAACGAGCTTGGCACCTTCTTCGTCAAACAAAGAAGAACCAATTTCGATGTTGTTCAAAACCTTCTTGAAGGTGAAAGCCATGCCACCGCCGATGATGATCTTGTCGGCCTTGTCGAGGAGGTTGTTGATGAGCTGGATCTTGTCAGCGACCTTTGCACCGCCGAGGATGGCGAGGAACGGACGCGGAGGATTGTTGAGCACCTGGTCGAATGCCTTGAGTTCCTTGTTCATGAGGAAACCAGCAGCGCGCTGCGGCAGTTCAACACCAGTCATGGAAGAGTGGTCGCGGTGAGCGGTACCGAAAGCGTCGTTCACATAGACGTCAGCGAGCTTGGTGAGGCTTGCACGGAAGGCCTTCACGGCTTCCTTGTCGGCCTTTTCCTTAGTTTCGGTGCCATCGGCGTTCTTGATCTTGCGCTTGCCTTCTTCTTCGATGTGGAAGCGGAGGTTTTCGAGGAGGATGATTTCACCCGGCTTGATAGCGGCGCAGGCAGCTTCGACTTCAGGACCCACGCAGTCGGAGAGGAACTTCACCGGCTTCTTGATGAGTTCTTCGAGCTTCTTGGCAACCGGAGCGAGCGTGTACTTCATGTTCTTTTCGCCATTCGGACGACCCAGGTGAGAAGCGAGCACGACGGCTGCACCGTGATCGAGAGCGTACTGGATGGTCGGGAGAGCGGCTTCGATACGCTTGGTGTTGGTGATTTCGCCAGTCACCTTGTCCTGCGGAACGTTGAAGTCGACACGGATGAACACGCGCTTGCCGGCGAGTTCGAGATCTTCGATAGAAAGCTTTGCCATTGTAGCAATCCTCTTTTTAGGGTTAAAATTTTACGCAGGGAAATATAGTAAATAGAAACGGCCGTTATTAGTCGTTAGTTATCAGTCATTAGAAAAAACATGAAGATTTCCCGCACTTCTTGTAACTAGATTTTTACAAACAAGGTGTCATTTCATATTATAAGGTGACATTTTTATCACACTTATAATTTATTCGCCCAAATCGTGATTCTAATCGTGAAAAAAATTTATATAATTCATTACTGGTGTTTTTTTTATATATTTTTCCAAAAAAATTGGATTATTCGGAGTAGATACGATGAAGCGTTCTTTCTTATTGGCCTTATGCCTTTCCGCAGCAGCAGCTTTTGCTGGAGTTTATGATATTGCTGATTTCTCGGCTAAAGATGCCGTTATGTCCGACAATCAGGTTTTCGCCTCTAGCGGCGAACTGAATACCGTTTCTGTTGATGAAGCCGCAGCCGTTCCCTCTGGAAACGTCGTCCTCCGCCAGAAGTTCGCTCAAGAATCTGGCCTCAACGCCTACCAGCTTTACATGGGCCAAGCCGGCGACCTTTCTTCCATGACTGCCTTGAGCGTTCCGTCTACGGTTTCGTACAAGAACGTCATCAAGTCCAAGCTCTACGTCCGCCGCGGCATGAAGCCGGGTGACGACGCCGATAAGGTTTACTTCGACGGCAAGTTCGTTTACATTCCAGGCGCAACATCTGCAATCACGTTTGTGAACGGCATCGCCACCGAACTCAAGGGCGAAGCTCAGGCATCCGCCAGTACCGCTCCGAAGCAGGAATGCGATGAATTCGACGTTTCTTGCGATGAAGACATCATTGCCGCAAAGAACAAGAACATTGACGTTTCCGGCGATTTGAACAAATCGAACTCTTACGCAGACTCTCGCGACTATTCCGCATCTGCAGCAGCTCAGGACGTCACCGACCGTTTCGGTATTGCTGACGAAGTCCGCTTCTGGAGCGCCGTTGCCCTTTCTGCTGTTGCCGCAGGCAGCGCCGTTATGGGCGTTCTCCAGCAGATGAAGTCTAGCGAAGCAAACAAGGCTTATAAGGATCTCGAAAAAGTGGCTAACGCAGTTGATGAAAAGATCAAGATCGCATGTAGCTCCTTTGGCGATCAGGCAAAATGCCTTGATTACTACAGAAACCAAGCCGGTCCTGAAGGATTCTTGAAGAACAGCGATTGGTCCTACGTCAATCTTAAGGCCAGAATGAAGGTCAACAAGGATACCAAGGATTCTTACGCTATGGGCCGTAACATTTGGTTCGGCGTAACAGCTGTCTCCTTGACCACTGCTATCGTTTTGTTCGCATGGTAATGGAACAAGGGCGAATCCGGCTCAAAGACGTTCAATTTGACTGCATCGTTGGTATACTCCCCTACGAACGCGAAAACGAGCAGCCAATAATCTTGAACCTGACTCTTTGGTTGGACTTCGCTAAAGCTGCAGAAACTGAAGATTTAAACGAATCTATCGACTATGCAAAGTTGGCGGAAGAACTAAAAGGGTTCATCCGCCTTTCTTGTTTCAAGCTGGTCGAGACGCTTGTCGTAAAGACCGCAGAATACGTCTTGGAACATTATCCCAAAGCAACCGCAGTCGAAGTCTCTGTTGCAAAGCCCCAAGCCGTCCCCGGTTGCCTCGGCGCCGAAGCAAGCGTGAAAATCAGTAGACAGTAGGCGGTAGGAAGTAGGAAGGAGACTTGTCCGAGCCAGTCATCCTCGACCGAAGGGAGGGGATCTAGAAAGCAGTGTTCCTAAGCCATCAATTCAAAAAGATCTTTCCATTCGGAATTAACAGATTCAATTAATCTTATTTTATCGCACCGATGCAATCGCTTTAATTTTTTCTCCCTTTCTATAGCAAAGCGAATTGATGTTAGCTCTTCAAAATAACCTAATTTATCCACATTATATTTTTTCGTGAATCCAGGAATGATTTTAGACTTATGCTCTAAGACCCGCTTTTTCAAATCAGAAGTCACTCCAACATAAAGAGTTCCATTCTTTTTATTGAATAAGATATATGTAAAACCTTTCTTTTGCATATTTATCGACATATAAAATTCTTCTTGGATCCCCTCCCCTCTCGCGCTGCGCGTTCAAGGGTCGAGGATGACAAAAATTTCCAAATTAGCCACTAGCCTCTAAAGGCGCGGTAGCGCAAAGCTTCGGAGAGGTCCACGACGTCTACGGCGGAGGCGCCGCGCAGGTCAGCAATCGTGCGCGCGACTTTTAACAACCTAAAATATCCGCGCGCACTCAATTCCATTTTAGCAGCGGCATTTACCGCAAAGTTTTCTACGGCAGGCATCATCGCCGCAAATTTCCGAGCGTATTCCGAAGACATCTCGGCATTGGACTTAAAAGTCAAATTGCGAAAGCGTTCCCGCTGAATAGCACGAGCCGCACACACGCGCCTACGAATATCGGCAGACGACTCCCCTCGCCCTTTTACAGCAAACATTGCCGCATCTACAGGCGGCACACTCACCTGGATATCGATACGGTCCAATAGCGGTCCCGAGATTTTTTCACGATAACGTTTACGCGCTTCGGGCAAGCAGGTACACTCGCGTTTAGGGTCCATTGAATAGCCACAAGGGCACGGATTCATTGCAGCGCCCATCATAAACCGCGCGGGCCACACCACAGTCCCACTTGCACGACTGACCGAGATTTCTCCTTCTTCCATCGGCTCGCGCAACGCTTCCAAAACACTCCGATTGAACTCGGGAAGTTCATCTAAAAACAACACGCCGTTATGCGCCAAGCTCGCCTCACCCGGCAAGAGCCTAGTGCCACCGCCCACAAGCGAAACCATAGACGCCGAATGATGCGGCGAACGGAACGGTCTTACAAGCACAGGTTTAAACTCGTCAGAATCTCCTGCACTTCGAGCACACGAATGAATTCGCGTCGTTTCCAAAATTTCCAATTCAGTCATTTCAGGGAGGATTCCCGGCAAGCATTTCGCACAAAGAGTCTTGCCCGCACCAGGTGAGCCCACTAGCAAGAAGTTATGCGCACCAGCTGCAGCAATTTCAAGAGCACGCTTTACTCCATCCATCCCCACCACATTTTTAAAATCAGGTACTTTATCATCAACATCTACGCAGTACGACGCAATCCCTTTTGCAACTTTCACATCTTGACTGGAATTGCGCTCCAGAATTTCAACACATTCGCCAAGCGAATCCGCACAAATAAAACGAAGACCTTCCACCAGCGAAGCTTCCTGCACATTCCCGCGCGGAATAACGAGAATACAGTCACGTTCTGTAGACAAATTCATTGCGATGGATAACACTCCACGGACAGGCTTCAACAAACCATCCAATGAAAGTTCACCCACAAAGACATAGCGATCCAACTGAGGGACTTCAATCTCCCCAGTCGAAACAAGCAAGCCTATCGCTAGCGGAAGGTCTAATGCACTCCCCTCCTTTCGCAGATCCGCCGGCGACAGATTCACCGTTGTACGGAAACCGGTCACCACTTTCCCGATAGAACGTATCGCCGAAACGACACGCTCTCGAGATTCCCTTACCGCATTGTCCGGAAGCCCAACAAGAGTAAAACCAGGCAGTCCCTGAGAGGCATCGACTTCTACACTCACGGGAACAGCCTTAATTCCAAACAAGCAATAAGAACGGATTCTGCGAAACAATTTGCACCTACCTTATGCTACTGCGGCCTGATACTTTTCAAGCACGCAATTTTCGATGTGTTCGCGCAACTGGCGAGTAATCGGCAAGCACACGGTGCGATAATCTTCACCCTTGTAGAACGTATCAATCGGGTAGCCCACAAACATACCGTTTTCGCCATCCATCACACGGAGCCCGCGAATCTGGATTTGATCGTTCAGCACAATTGTCGCCACACCTTTCATGTGGCCAAGATTTGCCCCTTCCTTGAACGGATAGACTTGCACATTCGTCACGGCAAGGCAATCAAATGCAGGGGACATTGCAGGGATACTCGATGTTTTCTTTTCAGTTTTTTCAGCCATATCGGCCTCCTATTTTTTAATGTTCGCCGCTATTTGGCGCATTCACGTCACTGCGGAATCGCTAAGCATTTTGCAAAAAACATGCCAAATACAAAATTGGCGTTTTTGAGCAAATTTCAGCACTTTTATCCAAACAGGCAAAGTGATTAATCGATTAAATCACTGATTAATCACTTTTTTCTAACTTCTATCCATGCTTTTAAAACCGAATATGAAATGGACGGCCAACCAGGAAATTATTCATCCGATGGTCACTGCCGAGTTTTCGCAAACGCCCAATAACGTCGTCGTCAAATTTACCGTCGAAGAGCCCGTGGACTGCTACCGCGCCGCCGTTCAAGAAGACAACGGACGCAGCTGGGAAGATTCCTGCGTGGAAATCTTTTTGCAGAACCCCGCAAACCCAGCCGAATATTTCAACTTCGAAACGACAAGCCGAGGATTCGTGCTTGCCGCCCGTGGAAAAGACCGCAATAACAGACAAACTCTTCCACTCGAAGATATCGCAAAAATCAAGCGTTCGGGAACAGCGCCAAGCATTCAGGACGATTCCGTCTACTGGACAATGTCGATTGAAATTCCCGCCGAGATTTTTGGCATTAAATCGTTTGATGCGCCACTCCGCGGAAACCTCTACAAGTGCGCCGATAAAGCAAACACGCCCCATTACCTAAGCGCGTTCCGCATAGAAACAGAAAAACCGGACTTTCACCGTCCGGAGTTCTTTGATATTTTGTAATACAAACTAGAGAACCTTGTCATGCCCGCCACTGAGCGGGCATCTCCTTTCACAGAACAAGAAGGCGATTCCCGATCAAGTCGGGAATGACAATCAGAACAACAATCTTACATCATACGGAGTTTCATCTCGAAGACGGCGCGATCATTTTCGTCGAGAATTCGCATGTAAGTTGCGCCATTGTGATCTGCACGGAAGACTCTCATCGTCTGCCCTTCTTCGGATTCGCCCAAGTAATGAACTTCGAGCTCTGACGGGATGCAGAGTTCCAAATCCGAAGCGCTAAACACGTTCAACGCAAGCTTCACGTACTCGATGTTGTTCATGTGGTGCGACATATCGATATGTTGCGGCAACACCTTTTGCTGATAAACTTCTTCGTACTCTTCTGGTTTCACGTTAAAGCGGTCGAATTCGTCCGTCATAAACGCATCCGGGAATCCTTCCGTCGGGAAGTCCACATCCGAAAGGCGCATCGGGCGATGGCGATCCAAGCTCAGACAACACATTTCTTGCTTTGCAAAAATAATCGGCTCGCCTTCCACCGTGGTAATCGCCGTATTTTCATTCAAACGAATCAGCTGATTATCTGCCGGGAACGACGTTGTCACGACTTTGTCGCGCCAGTACGGACGCTTGAGGAACTTGAACTTCGCCTTGTAAACGACCCAGAAGCCGCCCTTTTCTTTCACCACGAAATTGTCCATTTTCATGGCGCCAAAATTTTCTGTAATATTGTCCTGGACCATGAGCACAGTCTGTGCAAGGCCCATCTTTCCAGAAACATCAATATAAGCCGAAGTTATTGTTCTCGGCTTTTGGAACACAAGCGGATTTTTCGCCAAAGTATAAATATCAATCATGGTTTTAATATAATTTTTTTTATCATTTGGGCGCATGTCTACCGTTATTATTTTCAATAAGCCTTTTGGTGTTTTGAGCCAGTTCACCCCCGAAGCGGGCCATTCCGCCCTCGATAGCTTCGGATTTCCGCCAGGAGTGTACGCCGCAGGTCGCCTCGACCATGATAGCGAAGGCGCTTTGCTCCTGACTGATAACGGCAAGCTCATCAAAAAACTTTTGGACCCGAAATACGAGCACCCGCGCACATACCTCGCGCAAGTGGACGGTCAAATCACCGAAGAAGCCGTCCGTAAGCTCGCCAAAGGCGTAGACATCAAGGGCTACCACACCAAGCCCTGCAAAGCTGAAATTGTCGAAGCCCCGAAATGGATTTGGGAACGCAATCCGCCGGTACGTTTCCGCGCAAACATTCCCACGAGCTGGGTAAAGCTCACGCTCATTGAAGGCAAGAACCGCCAAGTCCGTCACATGACTGCAGCCGTAGGCTTCCCCACGCTCCGCCTTGTCCGCGTGCAAATCGGAAACATCCCGCTTGGCAAATTAAAGCCAGGCGAATGGCGCATCGTCACAGACAAAGTTATTTAAACATCCGATTATTCGCCTTTGATAAATTGACAATGGAAGATTTCTAAAAGCCAATATTTATCCCCCTTCAAAGAGATATTTTCTTAATAGAAATCACCAAAGGGGGATATTTGGATGAATACCAACACATCATTCAAGGTTGTAGCCTTGTTGGCGGCTACAGCCGTAGTTTCTAATGCTAACGAAGGCCCATGCGACATTTACGCAAAGGCAAAAACACCATGCGTTGCCGCCCACAGCTTGACACGCGCGCTCTACTCCAGCTACAGCGGGAACCTCTACCAAGTCCGCAGAGCCGATGGACAAACCAAGGACATTCCAGTCGAGACCATGGGAGGTTATGTCAAATCTTCCGTGCAAGACGATTTCTGTGCAGGCTCCAAATGCACAATTTCAATCATTTACGATCAGAGCAGCTACAAGAACGATTTGAAGAAATCGCCACCAGTCTATTGGCTAAAAGAAGGCGCCAAGGAAGCGGACGCCAACAGAGCCCCGATTTACATCAGCGGGCGCAAGGCTTACGGATTCTATCGCGACGCCTGGTCCGCTACCGGTTACCGCAATAACAACACCAAAGGTGTAGCCACCGGAGACGAAGAAGAATCCATGTACATGGTGGTTGATGGCAGGCATTACAACGACTTGTGCTGTTTCAACTACGGAAACGCAGAAACGACCGGTAACGATGACGGCCCGGGAACTATGGAATGCATCTACTTCGGAAGCGACAAGGACTGGGGCGGTCCAGGACAAGGAAACGGTCCGTGGGTTGCCGCCGACTTGGAAGACGGCGTATTCAAGGGAAACGATGCTGGTTGGCAATGGGGCAAGACCCATACGACACCGTGGCCGGACGCACTTTCTATTGAAGCAGACTATGTAACCGCCATGCTCAAAGGCCCGAACGACGGGACGTTCAAGCTCAAAGGCGGCAGTGCTCAAAAAGGAACCCTCAACACCATGTGGGACGGCCCGCGCAAAAGAGGCTACAGCCCGCGCAAATTGCAAGGCGCCATTGTCCTCGGCAACGGCGGTGACGGCAGCGATGGCGGCGCAGGAACGTTCTTTGAAGGCGTGATGACCATCGGAAACCCGCCCGATTCTGTGGATGATTTGGTACAAGCAAATATTGTCGCCGCCGGTTACGGAAGTAAAATTGACATTTCTAAAAAAGTCGAAATTGAACCATTCAAGGACACGCTTACTATCCCTGGAAAAATTGAAGTCGAGAACTATGATAAAGGCGGAAACGGTCGCGGCTTCCTAGACAGCGATATCGAAAACGAAAACAACCTGTACCGCGAAGACAATGCAGGCCTCGACAGCGCAGGCGACGCCATTATTTACGGCTGGGGTTATGCCAACGATTGGCTGCGTTATACGATAAAAGTCTCCAAAAACGATTCGCTCGACATTACCGCACGCGTATCGTCGCCAAGCGATAGCACTTTCTTCTCCATTCTCGTCGATGATAAGGATATCGCCAAAATCATGGTGCCAAACACCGGCGATTGGAAAAACTTTGAAACAGTCACTACAACCGTGCCTGCAATTACAGCAGGCGACCATGTACTCAAAATTCGAATAGACAAGCCATACTTCAATCTTGACTGGATTGAATTTACAGCGGCAAAAGAAAAAACAGCTTTACCACAATTCAGCCAGCGCACAAATTCATCGCAAGCCTACTCCGTCTATGATGTCCTTGGAAACCGCGTGACCTCATTCCAAGCAAGCGAAAGCTCTATGCAAAACTTTTGGGATAAAGCTCGTGTAAATCTACCAGGTGGCATTTACGTCATCAAGACCAATAACAAAACAATTCGAATTTCAAATACAAAATAACACACTCCTCACAACCAAACTCATTCAAGCAGGCTTCGAAAGAAGTCTGCTTTTTTCAATAGCAATTACATTACGATTATTTTGACGATTCGCCGGACTGGCGTTCACGCTTTTCGTGATTATAGATAAACGGCTGTACTAGAGCTTTAACAAAGGGTTCCGCTTTCTTCACATTTTTTGTCAAATAGCAATCTTCGTCCCCATTGCGGCACTTATCCCATTCGATTCCATCTTTTACTTTATCATAATTAAAATTTTCACCGAGACATCCATTTCCTAAGTCCATACATTTAGGTAAATTTGGAGACATGTTTAATACAGATTCAGGGACCCAAATTTTTTCTTCATTTTGAATTTTCGCAGTATCAGATAAAAGCTGGGCCATCGCTACAGAACTGTAGCACGCCAAAAGAAATACAGAGATACGCAAAGCCTTAAACATCGCTTTAAATATAAACAAATTCCTATATACAAGAACACCCTGCAATCATAAATCCGTATAGAATTTATTATTATTTCAGCATAACTAAAAAGGAGATTCTATGAAAAAGTTTTTATCCATTTCGCTTATTTTCGCGGTACTAGTACTTTCTGGTTGCGCCATTCTGACGGGGACAAGAATGCGCCCCATCGTTCTTGGACAGATGCTCATCTACGTCCGTGTATCAACAGCAAAAGCATATATTGCGACAGAAATGCCTGAGAAACTCGAAATAGACACCCCATACAACGTCAACTTCCCTTTTTATTACAAAAACGCTGTTCATGACACCACTAAAGGAATCGCCTCCGTTACGTTATTTAACGAAGATTTAGAAATGGGTTTCATACTCGCTTCATACAGCAAAGCTGTACAAAACAATCCTGAAGTTTTCCAAAACGACATAAGCGATTCATTAAAGACGACCAGAATTTTCACCGCTTACGATGAATTTTTCAAAGATTGTACAAATGAAAACCTTATCGATGCTGGCTATAATTCCGAAAAAAAAGTATACACACAGATGCTACAAAATAACACATGATGACGGAACGCCAGAGGAAACCTGCATCGCATCAAGATTAACACCCAAAGGAAATATCGTTGTTGTTTTCATGCGTAGTTTAACGTTTGACACAAATGTTAGGACAGAACTTTTTGACGCCATTGAAAGCATAGAATTCAAAGACTAGAAACTCCTAAATTTTTCACATACAAGAACACCCCGCAAGCATAAACTTGCGGGGCGTTTCTATTGAAAGGGAGATTCCCGCTCAAGGCGGGAATGACAGCATCAGCAAAAATCACTGCCTACAGTCTACTTCCTACTTCTAACTAAATCAAGCCTTCAAAGAAGTTGTTGCCCTTGTCATCCACGAGGATGAATGCCGGGAAGTCCTTGATAGTGATCTTGCGGATGGCTTCCATGCCGAGTTCCGGGAAGGCCACGATGTCGTTGGACAGAATGTTCTGTTCAGCGAGGATGGCTGCCGGACCGCCGATAGAGCCGAGGAAGAATCCACCGTACTTCTTGCAGGCGTCGGTCACGTCCTGAGAGCGGTTGCCCTTAGCGACCATGATCATCGAAGCACCCTTGCTCTGGAAGCGCATCACGTACGGGTCCATACGGTTGGCCGTCGTCGGGCCGAAGCTACCCGTCGGCATACCTGCCGGGGTCTTGGCCGGACCGGCGTAGTAAATCGGGTGGTCAGAAACAACCTTGAGCACGGTCTTTTCTTCGTCCGTGAGTTCTTCGCCGCGTTCCTGCTTGTCGAAGATTTCGGCAATCTTGGCGTGTGCCATGTCGCGGGCCACAATCATCGTGCCCTTGAGGGAGAGGCGCGTCTTCACCGGATACTTGGTGAGGTCGGCGAGCACTTCCTTCATCGGACGGTCAAGGTCAATTTCGATAGCCGGAGCGAGGTTCACTGCGTTGCCAGCCGGGATGTAGTTTTCCGGATGGTGTTCCATCTTTTCGAGCCAAAGGCCGTTTTCGTCAATCTTTGCCTTGATGTTACGGTCAGCAGAGCAACTTACGCCGATAGAAACCGGGCAGCTTGCAGCATGACGCGGAGCGCGGATCACGCGAACATCGTGTACGAGGTACTTACCACCGAACTGGGCGCCAATGCCCGTCTTCTGGCAAATGTGCAGAACCTTTTCTTCCATTTCGAGGTCGCGGAAAATACGACCGCCTTCAGAACCGCTCGTCGGAATATCGTCGAGGTAGCCGCAGCTAGCGAGCTTCACCATGTGCGTATTCATTTCGGCAGAGGTACCGCCAATCACGATAGCAAGGTGGTACGGAGGGCAAGCGGCTGTACCGAGCGTCTTCACCTTTTCGGCGAGGAACTTTTCCAAGGACTTCGGGTTGAGGAGCGCCTTGGTCATCGGCCAGTAATAAGTCTTGTTGGCAGAACCACCGCCCTTGGCGACGAACAAGAACTTCATTTCGGCACCTTCTTCGGCGTGGATGTCGATCTGAGCCGGGAGGTTGCAACCGGTGTTCTTTTCTTCGTACATCGTCAAGGGAGCAATCTGGCTGTAGCGAAGGTTCTTGGTGGTGTAAGCGTTGTAGACACCTTCAGAAATCGCTTCGGCGTCATCAAAGCCCGTCCAGACCTGCTGGCCCTTGTGGGCAACGCAAATAGCCGTACCGGTATCCTGGCAGAACGGGAGAATGCCCTTAGCGGCAACGCATGCATTCTTGAGCATGGTGAGGGCGACAAACTTGTCGTTATCCGAAGCTTCCGGGTCCTGGAGAATCTTGGCGACCTTGGCCGTGTGGGCCGGGCGGAGGCAGAATTCAACTTCTTCGAAAGCAGCCTGAGCAATCTTCGTCAAAGCTTCCTTGGAAACCTTGAGAATCTTCTTGCCTTCGAATTCGGCGACAGAAACGCCATCTTTACCGAGATTTACGTATTCGGTAGTATCTTCACCGTGCTGGACGGTAGCTTCGTATTTGAATGCCATAGTAGATAATAGGGGTTAAGGGTTAATTCGTTACTTCCGGCAGTAAAAATAATTCTTTCCAGAGAATAAACCACCCATTTTATCTCCACTTTATCCCCCAAAAACGACCGTTCATCTCCTTTTTTCACATTTTTTTTGAACTTTTTTACTTTTTCCATGACCAAAATCACAGAAGATGTATTATTTTTGATAACGAAACAAAAAAATTCATTTTCCAAGAGGATTGAACGATGAAAAAAATTCTGCTCGCCACGATGATTTCGGCAGCTATGGTTTTTGCAGCTCCGGCCGCAAAAAAGGTTAGCAAGGCAGCCACAGCAAAGAAGGCCGTTGCCGCCAAGGTAGAAAAAGCAGCCGAAGCACCAGCTGCAGTAGAGGCAAAGGCCGCTGAAGCCACCGCCGCTGCTCAGACTCAGGCCGCAGAAGCAACAACGGCCGCTCAGGCACAGGCTACAGCAGTAGCTGATTCCGCAAAGGCTCAGGCAACTGACGCCGCTGCCACTGCCCAGGCTCAAGCCGCAGCAACGACCGAAGCCGCCCAGGCACAGGCTACAGCAGTAGCTGATTCCGCAAAGGCTCAGGCTACTGACGCCGCTGCAGCAACGCAGGCTCAGGCAGCAGCAACCGCAGACTCCGCCAAGGCTCAGGCACAGGCAGTCGTCGACACCGCTAAGGCTCAGGCCGCTGAAGCCACTGAAGTTCTCGAAGCCAAGACCGAAGCTCCGGTAGACTCCGCCGCTCTCGCCAAGGCCGAAGAAGAAAAGAAGGCCGCCGAAGCAGAAGCCCAGGCAAAGGCTGAAGAACAACAGAAAGTCGCTCAGGAAACCAGCGGAACCGCTAAGTCCGCCGTCATGGACAATCCGTGGGAATTCATCGCTGTTTCCGCAGCATTCATCGCTTCTGTTCTCGTGATCATCTTCACTGGGGACTAATAAGCGACTTTAAGAACGCTTTTCAAGAGTTTAGAGACCGCCCGCAAGGACGGTCTTTTTTTGTAAACTTTTGTATAAAAACTGAGCATTCGTCCTATATGCTACACTTATTCCCACCTCTAAGAAAAATCACAAAATTAGAGTATAATTTGAGAACAAAAAAAGCTTTTCCCGTAAAACATTTTTACATAAATAATCTATTTTATCTTTTGAGAGAATATAATTAGAGGGCAAGACTCGTTTTGCCCGATTTTTACATATGTAAAGGAGACAATGTGAGTATTAAGAAGTATCTGTTAGCTTTGTGCGCTGCCACCTCTGTAATGGCAGCACAGCAGGAACAACCGACTCCTTATGATCTGATTCGACCGACTTTCCCATTGACTTGGGATAGCACCGTATTCGATAGATTCGACACCACAGTCACGAAAAAGCACAACATGGTGCCAAGAAACAGGACTCCGGCAGCATACGCCCCGAACGCCCTGATTCCAGACACATTGAATCAAGCCTACCTCGACGCCATCAACGTCCGCATGTCTCCTATCCGCGTTAACCAGGCAGGTTATCTGGAATCGGATCTGGAACGCCAATTCTATTACATTGGTAACGCCTCCTCCTTTGAAGTCGTTGACGTCAACGGCAAATCCTTTAGCCCTGCTGTAATGGGCTCACTAACCCCTTCTGGTCAAAGCATTTCGTCGGACTGGACAATTATTGCAGGCACTAACGCCGCCACGAACGACCAGAAACGCTACCAAGTCGACATCACCGGCCAAGCCGGCAAGCTCATGATTGGTCACATTCCGCAGGGAATCCCGACCGAAACGCGTCTCCGTATCAAGGTCGGTAACGATTTTTCGAGCACATTCATTATCTCCAACAAGGTTTACTCCATGGTGAAGGATGCCGCCCTCAAGTTCTACGGCATCAACCGCAGCGGTGATGGTGATTCCTGGTTCCATGCAGCAAGCCATATGAAGGATGGCGCCGGTGCCGTAGTGACGGGAGCAGAAGATGTTCGAGATCAGTATAACGCAGCTCTTGCAGGAACGTTGCAAGGTGGCTACTATGACTGTGGCGACCACTTGAAGGAATCCCAGACCCAAATGTACGCATTCATGGTTGCAGCAGTCCTTGCCGCAACAAACGCCGATGCCGACGAAGACCATTACGCATTCAACCATGGCGAAACGGTCAATACAGACGGTATGCCGGATATGTTGCGCGAAGCAAAGCATGGTGCAGATTATGTGTTGCGAGCTTATATTCGCGCCAAGGGCGTGATTGACGACATGGCTCTTTCTGTGGGTAACTTTGGTTCTGACCACGGTTGGTGGGGCCGCCCCGAAAACAGCGACAAACTGCCTGTTGACGGATCTGCCGCAGCTACAGACCGTGGCGGTCCCATGTCGCGTACTGTGCGCCTAGGTGAAATTGGAGCAAACATCGGTGGCGAAACGGCAGCAGGCCTTGCCCTTGTGGGTAAGCTTTATTCTGAATACCCTGAACATAGGGCTTTTGCCGATAGCTGTTTGAAAGTTGCAAAGGAAATGTATGACTTTGCAAAGTCTATGGCTCAAGGCAAGGTTTATAAGAATAATACCGAAGCTGCCGGTTGGTCTTCTCCAGCCTACAACGGCAATAACGAATACTTTGACGACCTTGCGCTTGCGTCTGTTGCCCTGTGGTATGCCACAGGCGATTCAAAGTATGGTGACGATGCAATTCGTTCTAGGACACTTGGCACGACGGTTCCGCAGTCCTTTTTGGATAATTGCGTGGGCTGCTTTGAGGGTGGTTGGTTCGTGACCGACAACAAGGGCTTCCTTAAGAACGTGAAGAACACGAGCTGGGCCAACGCCTATGCTTATGCGACCTATGCCCTTTACAAGTTGATTCTTGCTGACGAAAACAAGGCTATTAATGAATTTGGCATGACCAAGGAAGAACGTCTCAACGCCATTGAAGACTGTATCATGAGCATGATCCATAACTTGAGCGATGTGAGCGCCGGTACGGCGACAATCACCTTGCCCCGCAAGGATCCTTCCAATTACATGGTTCAAGATATTGGCTGGAAGGGCAATGAAGTCAAGTACGACCCCATCTGGTATTCAATGCAGACGGACCAGACCTGGATTTACAACCGTTACCAGGCGGGTAACATCTTTGAAGTTTTGGCTTATGCTGACGTAGCAAAGGATATTGAGAAACAGAATCTTTCTCTTCCGAACTTGGGAACCCCTAACTGGAAGGCCGATGAAATGTTCCAGTTGGGTATCAACCAGCTGAACTACCTCTTGGGCGTAAACCCGTGGGATGTGTCCTACATTTTGGGTATCGGCGACAAGAACGACGCCCACCCGCACCACCGCGCAGCAAACCCCGAAGGCAAGAACCAACCGGGTGCCGCTTACAAGTATAATCCGCCTGTAGGAGCACTTTATGGTGGCGTGACTCCGGGAACGACGAACTCCATGGTCCCCGACAACAAGAGCTGGGAAGACTACCACAAATCTGAAACCTGTATCGATGCTGCCGCAACGCTCGTCAGTTCGGGTATGATAGCTTCGGCCAAGTTTGACCGTACGGCCGCACCGGACATTAGCGTAGAAATCCGCCATGTGAGCATGGACTCGGCAATTGTCATGATCAAGCTCACGCAGCGCGGTACAACCATCATTTCTTACGGCACAACTGAAGGCCAGTACACTCTAAACGCAGTAGACTCTGTTGCCGGGATCCAGCACGAAATGGTTTTGCGAGGTCTCACCCCGGGTACGACCTACTACTTCTACGTTACCGGTTCCAACGCTTACAAGCCAGAGAACTCAAAGACGAAGTTCCTCGTGGATAGCACGCAGACTCCGTTCACATTCACGACACTCAGCACCATCGAAAACGCAAACATCGCAAACGTTACCGTCTGTAACGTCAGTGCCGACAGCGCCGAAATCATGTGGTACACCCCGAACGGAGAATACGAATCCAAGATCTACTGGGATACAATTCCGCACTCCAAGGCCGAAGAATTTGCCTTCAATACAGGAACGGGAAATGCAGACGTGTCCGGCATTCCGACCCAGTTCCACTACGTAAAGATTGGCGGACTTAAAGAAAAGACGACCTACTATTTTATGGTTGAAAGTAACGGTGTACAGACTAATGTCGATGACAAGGGCAACCTCCTCAAGTTCACAACGCCTGTCGGCTGGTACGATTTCTCAGTCCGCGCCTATCAATACGAATTTGGAGGAACGGAATTCCTAAATCTCAACATTTACAATAACGAAGCTCGCGCATTCGACAGCCTTACGTTGCGCATGTACTTCAGCGCAAAGCCCGAAGAAGTAGAAAAGTGCGCCACGTTGATAGACTCCGACATCTGCCAAGCTTACGACGAAGCTGGCTTCAACAAGCCCTGCGAAAACGACCGCGAACTCCGTGACTTGATGCGTGCCGCATTACCGGTCCGTTTGGACGACACATACAATCCGACAACAGGTAAGTACGCTTACTACTTCCCAGTGCCGCTGGGTTCCTCGATTATCAAGTCCCAGTCTCGTCTGCGTGTTGACTTGACCTATTCTTCGGGTATTAGCAATGACGGCTACAAGACTTGCGAGACACTTCGTGCTCCGGCCAAGAAGCACATGGACAAGACTACAGGAGACTGGTCTTGGGCTCCGCACGAATTCCTCGTCGATGGCGCAGATTATGATGGCATGCCTCAAGAAGACAAAGACTACGGCGACCTTGACAACGATATTCCTGTAAACCCCTACATTGTCGTTTATCGTAAAAACGAATTTATTTGGGGATTCAGCCCTTCCAAGAGCGAAATGGAAACCAAGAAAGCGAACTACCAGATGGACGTGACATTTGACCCGCCATTCAACGTTTCCAATGGTTCTCATATCGACATTGACCAGACTAGCAGCACCGTCCATGTGACTGGTTACGCACACATCACCGAAGGTGGCTACGTTACAAAGATTTGGGCTAACGGTGTACAGGTCAGCGGCGAAGCATTTGCTGATGGTACCGACAGATGGCTTTTGAACGAAGCTGGCACAGAAATTATCGCCAAGTACAATATGACCACCGACATGTGGGACCTCGATATTCCGGTCAAGATGGGAATTGGAAGCAACAAAATCGACATCACCATCTTTGCAGGCCCGAACCCCACATGTGAAAAATGCTCCGAAGGCGGCGGTTGCGCATTTGAGAACAGAAACTACTATATCAACTTCTCCAAGGGCGATGCTACAGCCTCGACACTTGTCATCAAGGATGCTGCAGGCAATCCGATTACAAGCCCAGCAAATACCGAAGGCACAGTATTCTTTATCGACTTGATGGACAAGGATAAGATCAAGGGCAACGTGCAGACGCTCGAAGTCCAGGTTCTCAACAACAAGAAGAACGATGTTCTCAAGGTCACCTTGACGGCAGACGCCGCCAATCCGGGCCACTTTGTCGGTGGACCGATTACAGCAGTCAGCCACTCCAAGGAAACAAGAAACGCCACTTCCGAGATTTCGTTCTTTGCAGGCGACACTATCCAGGTTGTCTATACCGACCCGGATGACGAAGACGATGTTTCCAAGCAGACGTTCTACGCCGAATCCAAGGTTCCGTCTCCGCAGACCGTTCTCGCCGAAGACAGCAACTGCGACAACAAGGCCGACCAGCTTAGAATCGTTTTCACGAACAAGCTCAGCGCCGATTACCCGCTGGATAGCATCAGGTACTTTATCGAAGGCATGAGCGATACGGTCAGCGTTCCGCTTGTCGCAGCAAACTATACAGACAAGAACGAAATCCTCATCGCTCTTGACACAAGCCTCATTCCGACCAATGCAAATCCGTCCGGAAAGATTACGACTTACGTCGCCGACCGCGGTGTCGCCAATGCCGAAAGCGCAAAGATTACCGATGGCATCCTCCCCACTCTCGTGAGCGTGTCCATCCTCGAAAAATCGGACAACGACGATAGCGGTCTCGATACCGTCATGATAGCTTTCTCGGAACCGGTCATCTTCTCGAACATGAACGAATGGCCGCTCGTGATTGCAGGTACAACTAGCGCACCGACTCTCGCTGCAGCCCCGACGACAACGAACAACGGCAAGAGCTGGCAATTGATTATCAGCGGTAACGTAAACAATTTGCTTGTACCGATTGGCGCTTTGGCTAGCGCAAAGGCGACTGGCGGATTTATGATTACCGACCAGAACTTCAACCAGATTAACCCGGCCGGCTGTAATCCGAGCGTTCCTGTAACGCTTATTTCTCGCCCGGTCCCAGTCTACCATGCTGAAATGATCGATATCGAAGGCGATGGTATTCCGGACAAAGTCTACATCATATTCGAAAGAAAGCTCAAGCCGAAGGATGTCTTTGATAGCATCGTGACCATTTGGGGTGACCCGGGCATTACGCGCTCGTTCATCACGACAGCAGACACGACCGGCGGCGTCATTGTGCCGAAGGAAAGCTACTGGACCATCCGAGATACGGTTTCGGCTCCGTTCACGATTCAGATTGACTCGGTTACCACAAAGGATTCTGTCAACACCTATAGCATTATCGAAATCACTATTCCGGCAAATCTCGCCTACCCGTATGGTTCTACAAGCGGCGATAAAGATGGTAACGGAACGGTTTCTCCGCTCAAGGGTGCTGCAAACGGCTTCTTTGAAACGAACTACACGTTGTACGACAACTGCGCACCGGTTGTCTCCTCGGCACGTATGATCAGAAACGGAGTGCTCTCCGTTACCATATCCGAACCGGTTACCGAAATCGGCGTTGGCAAGTACATCCAGCGCGAACGCGACGAATACATTCCGTCCGAACAGCCGAACGGAGCAGGCAGAAGCCAGCTGTTCACTTACAACGAGAAGGATAACGTCTTCCACGCTGGTGACCGCGTCCGCCTCGTCCCGCAGATTCTCGGTGGCGTCTTTGTCGACAAGAACAACCTTGCACCGACAACAGCAAACCCCTATGTGCGCATCACAGGCGATGACAATATCCGCTTTGCAGTGAACCTCACTAACCCGGTCACGACTCCGAAGCTTTACGCTTATGCAGGTCGCCCGGCTACAATCCAGAATGATGCATTCATCGCAACAACGGCTATCGGCGGCAAGTACAACTTCATCAGCGGTGACGGAACAGTCATTGACCAGGTCGATACGGCTGCATACTATGGCTCGGGCCCGAATTTCGAAGTCGAAATCGTCATGCCTGCTGCAAGCTTCACGACTCGCGATGGAAAGCCGATGTATGACATCCACCTGAAAGTTGTCGCAGACCTCTACGACAACCTTGGGCAGTACATCAATACATACAAGCTCGACATTCCGAAGGAAAAGTTCGCAGCAGCAAGAAACCTTGTCGATAACGGCACGCTCAAGCTCAATTTGGAATGGGCAGCCAAGGACAACGAAGCCCCGGTTTCCAAGAAGGGCAACAAGATTGGAACAGGAGCCTACATCGCGAAGTTCGACTTCACGGCGGAAACCTTCTGTGCAACAACCTTCGACGAAACAACCAACGATTACAAGGCAAAATGCTCCGAAGTCGGTGCTAGAGCCGATAAGGCAACAGACAGCAAGACGAAGACATTTGGCTTCAAGAGAAGAAAGTAACTTACGCAATTAGCCACCAGGACTTTTAGTCCTGGCGGCTCTTTATTTTTTGAATAAAAAAAGAAGCAGTATGAAAAAACTCATTAGCATCATATTCTTATTTGCCCTGTTCGGTTTTGAATTTGCAGCGGCAGCTCAAATTCATACCCTCCCCAACCTTGACAGGACATGTAAAACCTGCACCCGCGAGTACAACGATACGGTAAACGTATTCAACAGACGTCCTATTCGCCTGAACCAAAGCGGATTCAAGCCGGAGCATTACAAATACGCCTACGTTGCAGACCCGAAGGAGATGACGTTCAAGGTCATTGACGCCAATAGCGGCAAGGAAGTCCCCGGTGGCGGAAACCTTTCCTTAATCGGCACGGTCACAAAGCCGGGCATCATGGTGAGGCAAGCCTTCAACTCCATTCAGGACATGGGATTCCTTGGAGATACAACCGATGCTAAGGAAACACTCTACCGAGCAGATTTCACCTCCTTATCTACAGTAGGTGAATACTTCATCGTTGTCGGGAAAGATACTTCAGCGACATTCCACATCAGCCCTTATATCTATAATTCCATTCTCGAAAAGTCGTTGATGTTCTTTGGCATCCAGCGTTGCGGCGATACCAAGTCGCATTTCCATGGAGCATGCCACCTGAAAGACGGTTCGGCTGTAGGTCACGATTTGACCGGTGGCTGGCACGATTGCGGGGACCATTTTAAAGTTGCAGAAACGGTCGGCTATGCCGCATACGTACTTTCCATGGTTTACCTCACTTACCAGGACAAAGCAGAGGACCGATTCGGCAATTCCTATGGCGACACCATCAAGGACGGCATTCCGGACATTCTCTACGAAGCAAAGGTCGGTGCCGACTACATTCTGAAGCTCTATAACGCCTCCGTCGCAGACGGCTTGATCGAAAAAGGCGACATGTACCACACCGTCGGCATGAGCGACTGGGACCACAACTACTGGGACGTACCCGAAAAACAGGACATGCAGGTGCAGAGCAAAGGCGGTCCAGACCGCCTTGTGCTCAAGGGCATCGGCACAAACGTCGCAGGCATTTATGCGGCAACCCTAGCCAACGTCGCCGTAGGCTACAGGTTCATCAATCCGAGTTACTCCAAGGAATTGCTTGACGCCGCCAAGACTATCTACGAAAAAATCGTCAGGACGACCTTCATGACATACACGGAACAGTACGAAGCCAACGACAAGTGCGCAAGACGCGGCAAGGCAACAACATACGAAAGCCAGACCCCATACTTCAACGGCAAGGGATACTATAGTGGCATGGGCCTCTGCGAAGACGACGCAGCGGCAGCAGCAGTTTCGCTTTGGTACGCTACCGGCGACACGATTTATCCCTACGACCTGTACAAGAATACGGACATGAACGAAAATGGAATGATCAATTCCACAGCACAGTACGACTTGGCGTTTTTCCCAGCAGGCTATCTCGGCACGGGTCCAGGCTTCAACAACTCCTGGGCAACAGACTACCAGAACCTTTTTGCATACGTGCTTTTCGCCATGCAAAAGCTCATCTTGAACGACCCAGAATACGAAGCAAAATTCAATATTAACGAAACAGAAAGAGATGCTCTTTCCAAGCGCGTCATGGCGGCATTCCGCAAGCAGGTCGAAACGAACTCCAACGGTGATTCCGTCGCAGTCTTTTACCCGGGATCTGGCAATGAAGAACCCCGCGAAGGCAGTTCTTCGCTCCATGTAGAACCGCCCTACAACCTGGTGTGGACATCCTTTGACTGGGGCGTGATGCGATACAACATGGGTTCTGCAGTGGCCGTTTTCCTTTTGTACGAACTCACGAAGGATGAACGCTACTTAAAAGTGGCTCTTGACAACATGTATTACGTTTTGGGCGCAAACCCCTGGGATATTTCCTTGCTGCTTGGCGCAGGCGACAAGAACCCACAGCACCCGCATAACCGTTCCGCAAATCCGGACGGATACAACGCAGGCGGTATGCCCTATGAATACAAGTGCCCCATTGGCGCTCTGATGGGTGGCCGCGCGCCCAATTTGCCTTTGATCGAAGACTGGAGCAAATACACATCGACCGAAACATGTATCGACTTCTCGGCACAGTTCCTTTTCCCGGCACAAAGCCTCGCCGAACAGCTTCCTCCCGACAACGACGGACCTCTTTTCAGTGACGTTGTCGGCATCCCGACTTCAGACTCTACGGCAATTATCAGTTGGAAGACCGATGAACTCGCCCTAGTGACCGTTACCTATGACGCAACACCAAACTCTACTACGGCAAAGACCATTCAAATGACAGAAGCCGTCATAGAAGGCTCCGTAACGCTAACAGGACTTGTTCCTGGCCAGACCTACTACTTCTTCCTCGAAGGTGTTGACCAGAAAGGCAATATCTCTACTGACGACAACCATGGATATTGGTACAAGTTTACCATGACCTCGACCGCCACCACAATCAGTGGAGTCACCATTTGCCAGGTCGATAACCGCAGTGCAAAGATTTACTGGTGGAGTTCCGACCGCCTCGATGGAACGATTCATTACGGAAAAACAAAAGGCACCTACACAGAACATAATATCGCCAATGGCGGTTCAGCCTTATTCCACGAAGCAATCCTTACAGGGCTTGAACCAGGTACAACTTACTATTTCACCGTATCCTCGGGTAAGACAACCTCTGAGGAATACTCATTCACGACAGAGCAGTACGCAACGACAGTCGAAATGGAAATTTACATTAAGCCGCTCAAAAAAGACGGCTGTGCCAACACCTCGGACTGGAAAAAATGCAATACATTCCTCGTCTTCATTACAAACAAGGATACGGTCGATTATGAAGATCTCGATATGAGATTCTATTTCCCCGTCCCAGTCAGAGGAGCCAGCAACAACAAGTCCATTTGGGACGGTACAGGTCAAGCAGTTGGCTGGCCCACCATCGTTTTCGAAGAACCGGTCCCATATAATGTGACATCAATGAATGGATCTGCAGAAAATGGCTACTACACGCAAGTCCATATTGAGGGTAAGCTCGCTGTATCCGGGAGCTACTTCTTTGAATTTATCGTAAACCCAACATACGGGGAACTCGATAATAGCTGGTCATTGAGACCGCACACAAGCGACGACGATCCAGCCTATTTCAAAGGCATCGATTTAACCCGCGGACCTCTTTACAAGGAAGAGTCCAATTCCAACATGTATGTCGAAACCGTCAATGGAAAAACAGAAAAGGCGTTCACCAGAACATATTATGTAACCGCCTACTACCACGGCAAATATGTTTATGGTTACGCTCCAGACTACACACCAGAGAAAGGACCGCAAGTCAAACGTACCATTGACATCGCTTTTGAAAGCCCGTTCGTAAGCCCCATTCACTCAATCGAAAAAGAAAATCCGCAGACGACTTACCTCGCGACAAGCAAGGTTTCGCCGAACGGCATGCTTGATGCAGTTGAAATGAACGGCAATCCGTACCCATTCATTTACACCCAATCAAATCGCACAGACGCCATCACCTTCGGCGGAGACACGACACTCGCCTACGGCAACAACTATATGGAATGGGTCAGCTGGCACAACAGAAATGCCAACCAGAAGGCCGAAAATAAGTATGACTGCGCCTGCGCCGTGGTCCGTAGCAATGTTGAAATCGACAGTATCACGAAACCGCTCGAAAAACGCTACCTCGTGTTCGACAAGGCAAGCATTACCGGCTACAAGGATAAATATGTCGAAGTCCAGATTTCCCTCCTCGATAGCGCCCTCGAGCTTATCAAGGACGAAAAGAACCTGAACGTAGAACTCGTCACAGACGACCCGAACGTTCTCTTCTACACGGACCCGGCAGCAACAATTCCTGTAACGACAATTACGCTTTACGATGGCGTTGCAACGATTTACGTGAGCTCTAAAGTTGCCGTAAAAACAATCATTTCGGCAACACACCCGAATACAAAAGATTACGCCTACACGCCGGCTGTTGCAGAACTCAACATCGAGGAATTGCCGCCTTGGCCGATTATCGATGTTGCAAAGATTGTCGATTTGAACTGCGACCATATTCCTGACGCCATGGACATTACACTTTCGTCGGAATATCAGGCAAACCAGAGCTTTAAGGCCATTACGTTTACCTATGGCAATGAAACAATCCCCGCCGAAAAGGTCTTGTCTCTGAACGGCAAGTCGCTCATCGTCGAAATCTCCGTGCCGCAAGAAATCGTAACAAATGCAACCGGAAAGATTTCGCTCACGAGCAACATCCAGGGTAGCGCAAAGACCGTCGATGACACCTACTCCGATGGCATGCCGCCGGCTCTCCTTTCGGCAACGGTTCTCGAACGCCAGGATACGTCGACGACGGACCACCTTTATCTGCAATTTAGCGAACCGATTTCTGCTCCGGGTACAAGTTTCCCGCTTATCCTTTATGGTGCAGACGGTGTAACTTTGGCAGCAACGCCAACCGTGCTTTCTGCCAAGCTCTATAACGAAGCCAAGAACATTTGGGACTTTGAAATTCCGTTTGATGCAGGCAACGGTTCGCAAGTCACTGCAGGCATGTGGGGACAGCTGAACCCGGCAGGAACGATTACCGACTTGAATGGCAACGGAGTCGCAGGTATCTGCACACCGGAAAAGGTCCAAATCCTCTTGAAGATTTTGCCGATTCCGATGACTTACGCCGTCATCACGGACAAGTTCCAGAACGGGTATGCAAGCCATGTCGATATCACGTTCCAAAAGGCTCTCGACGAAAAGCATACACCTGATAAGTTGGAAATCATCTTCGGTACGGCAAAGCCCGAAACGCTCACCGTCGAAAAGAGTAAGTTTGTATTTGTTGGCGAAAACCTCTCCATCGACCTCGAAAAGCCCTTCCAGTTCGGCAATACCGCCGGTAACTACGAAGGTTCAACTCCGGGCGGAAAGATGCTTAGCCATGCAGGACTTGTCACGCAGTACCTCGGAACAGGCGCTGCAACCGAAACAAACGAAGTCCTAGCCGAAGATAAGGTCGGCCCGGTCTATGTATCTGCAAAGATCAACCAGACTGCCACTTCAGATATCGTAAGCATTACCGCAAGCGAACCGCTAGTCATTGCTGATTCCTCTCAGGAATACTATAGACACAAGCGCGCCGATATTCAGTCCAATGTCAAGAGCAACGCCTTCTCGAGCTGGAACTTTATGCAGGACAACGCGGGCATTACGCTCTTCTACCTGGGCGACAAAACCGGCAACGTCATGGAAGGCGACTACGTCAGAATGGGTTCCGGTATGACAAGCGTATTCAAGGACGCCAATGGCAACTATCCGGAATTTGATGTTCCCTGGATTTTGGTCAACGGCAACGGCGCTCCGAGAATCAAGTTCGACGTGAAGCTCCGCGAAATCGTCACCGACGCCAATTCCACCAACCAAACCAAGGTGGATGTCGCCGAAACTATGCGTTTCTACGTCAAGAATCCATCAACGAACAAGTTCGACCTCATTCAGAACGACAAGGTTACGCTCATGGGTATCGACTCTGCCGATATCGGCGGCGCCATCTTTGACGTGAAGCTCACCGTTCCGCGTGGAGCCTCTCTCGGCGACGAATGCGCTTGGGACAATCTGCTCGTGAAGTTCAACATTCCGATATACTCGAACCTCGGCAGCTTTGTCAACCGCTTCCACAGATCCTTCAAAGTTGATCCGAAGCAGTACCTCTCGCCCAACAACTTGGTGGAATTCGCCATCGAATGGGCTAACAAGGGTACTGCCGGCATCCGCACCAACGAAGACAGAGCTGTGGGTACAGGTGCATTCATCTACAAGGCCGAAATCGATGCCACGTTCTCGCCGAACCTGAACAACCCCGAAGTCAAGGGTGACCAGAAGGTCATCAACAACTTCTCGACGAAGACATCCTTCGAACAGACAAAGACATTCGGCATCAAGAGGACAAAGTAAAACCGTTCAAGAGACTGGGAAAATATGCAAGAGAGTCTATTTACTAACTCACCCTACGTTATAGCGCTATCTGTCGTTGCGTTAATCATCGTATGCTATTTTCCCATCATGCTTGGGCAAAAGACGTCCGTCAAGCAGCTCCCGAGATCCATTCACCAGTTGGTGATTATCAGCATCTTCTGGCAAGCGAGCAACTTGATTGGCGACATCTTTTTTAGCGGTGAAAACTTTGTCGCAGGCACAAAAGCCTATACGGCAAGACAACTTATTTTCTGCACATCGGCTCTTGGCTGGATCCAGCTTGGGAACGCGATACAGCACACTGCAGAAATAAGCCTGAAAGTAAAGCGAAAAAATGGCTGGAAGCTCCTGAATATTCTCGGGGCTTTGGCCGTTTTGATTTCGACTTATTTATTCATTAACGACCCGTCGTCTATTACAAGCCTCAACTTCTTTGGCTACCGCCCCTTTGCAGAAAGGCCGTACTTCTATTTCTATACATTGCTGTTCTGCATCTTTGTTCTTCCGTGCATTATCGTCACGGCATACATCATGCTTCGCAATATCGTGCAGTCCAGCGACACCATGCTCCCCCACCAGGTGAGCATATACATGTTGGCGTCATTCGTGTTCTTTATAACGCTTGCCGCACTTTTTGACTTTATCATCCCCATTTCTACAAAGTTCAACAACTTCGACCAGTTCTTAAAATGGTCGCAGTTCATCTCGGTATTTTTGGCAATCCTTTCCGGGCAGTACTTTACGTCGGTCTCGTTCAAGAACAAAAGCGCTTCGTGGTTCTTGGACAAGTTAAAAGACCGCATGGTCGACGGATTGCTTTATTACAACTACAAAGGTGAAATCCAGCTCGCCAACCCGGCCGCACTCAGCATTTTGCACACGACTCAAGAAGCGATTCACAACAAGAAGGTGTCTTCGATATTCCCTCAGATTACAGACCCTTCAAGAGAATCGACTTACAACAAAATAAGAATCAAGATTGACAACGAAGACCATATTTTCAACGTATCGATTTACCAGATCCGTCAATCATTGACAACAAACTATAACGTAGCCTTTTTCAGCGACGTCTCCAACACGCTCCATTACCAGCAGATTATCAAAAACCGCGATGAACAGTTCAAGGAATACCAGCTCGACCAGATCCGTTATCAGGAACGATTGAACATCTGGAAAAAGAAGGTCGATGAAAGTAAGTACTTCCTGGATACGCTTATCAGTACGCTTCCGTTCCGCTTTTGGTCCAAGAACGAGCAGGGCGTGTTCATGACGCAAAACCAGACGGATATCAAGAGCCGCGGAAACCTGTTGCAGACCTCCGAACCGGACAACAAGATTTTGCCACAGGAACTCCTGGCACGTAATGAAGGCGAACCGCAAAGTTTCATCTCTTACGAACGAGTTAAAAAGACGTTCAATGAAGAAAACGAAGAGGAAGAAGATATCGAGATTTTGAAGCAGGACGACTACAACATGGCCGTCCGCAAAGGTGTTGCTAAGGATATCATGATTTTCAACAACATGTTTATCCCCATTATGGCCCCGCGCAAGCCGTACAAAATCATCGGCATCAAGATCGACATTACCAAGGAAATGCGTCTCGAAAAAGAACGAGACATGTTGCAAGAACAAAAGCACATCCACTCGAGGCTCGAAGAACTGGGCACCATCTGCGGTGGCTTTGCGCACGACTACAACAACATTCTCGGTTCCCAGATTGGATTCTGCGACCTCGCCCTCGAAGTGCTCGACAAGGACAACCAAGCTTACATGTTCATTCAGGAAGCTCGCAAGGCGGCCACACGCGGTAAGGAATCCCTCGAGGAACTCCTGAACACCATCCGCGGAAAGACAACTGAAAAGGACAAGCTCACGGAATTCGCGCCATACATGATTATCGACGACGTGGTGAAGAAGCTCTGGATTACGCTCCCGCCGAACGTAAAGGTCAAGGCAGACAACCTCGACAAGAACATCCGCATCGTCGGAAACGTATCGGCACTCGACCGCATTATCAGCAACCTTGCAAACAACGCCATCTTCGCTATGAAGGAAAATGGCGGAACGCTCACGATTGCACTCAAACGCGAAGTGCTCACGGAACCGCTCATCACGCCTTACGCCCCGCAGATCGAAGCTGGCACATATGCCAAAATCACTGTCGAAGATACGGGTACCGGCATGGATACAGCCACGCTCGAACGCATCTTTTCACCGTTCTTTACGACCAAGGCGCCAGGCGAAGGCCTCGGTTTGGGCCTGTCTTCGGCACTAAGACTGCTAAAAGAAGGCAATGCGGGCTATACAGTACAAACGACCTTGGGCGAAGGAACTATTTTTAATCTATATTGGTCTATAAGAAACGAGAAAATGGAGGCTTAATGTCTACAATACTCATCATTGACGATGACGCTCAGCTCAACCTCATGTTGAAGTCTGCTCTGGAATTGAAAGGTTACACTGTCGATACTGCATGCAACGGTAAGAAGGCTAAGTCGCTTTATCAGAAGAATACGTACGATGTGATTATCACCGATATCATCATGCCGGAAGGCGATGGATTTGAAGTTGTCCTTGACCTCCGCCGTATGGGCATGAGCGACCGCACGATCGCGATTAGCGGTGGTGGCCGTACTTCTGCTGAAGACTACCTTGCAACGGCACAGCACTTCGATGTTGCCGCAATTTTCAGCAAGCCGCTGGATCTCCAGCAGCTCCGCAACAAAGTTGACGAGATTATCAAGGCACATTCGTAATAGCATAAATGATGAATATCCTGATCGCTGATTTTGATCGGAAATTTGTCGAGGAGCTACAGCGGAACTGGTCTGTAGCCGGAACGAACCTCCTGGTCTGCTCCGACGATAAGACTCTGATGCCGCTAATAAAAAAGACGTCGATAGACCTTGCGTTTATCGAGGTTCCTTTTTTAATGCTCGACAATATGGATTTGATCAGCTATTTAAAGGAACGCCAGCCTGGTATCGAAATCTTTGTCCTGTGCGATGACCGCAACTGGCAGGGTGCCGCTAGCGCCATTACCCGTGGTGCAAGCAGCTTTTTGAAGAAGCCGGTCACGCTATCGCTCCTTGAGAGCACGGCAAGCAAAATCCAGGCACAGCAGCAAAACAAGTCCAACACGCAGCTCATGGAATCCCAGGTGTTGGACAGCCTTCTCGGCGACACGCCCGAGATGCGCAAAATTCTAAAAACAGTTTATAAGGTCGCACCGACCAACAGTACCTTACTTATAACCGGCGAGTCTGGTTCGGGCAAGGAATTTTTGGCAAACGTCGTCCACCGCTACAGCAAGCGCGCGAACGAACCGTTTGTGCCGGTCAACTGCGGCGCCATCCCCGAAAACCTCGTGGAAAGCGAACTCTTCGGTAGCAAGAAGGGATCGTACACAGGCTCTACCGCCGACAAAAAGGGCTTGTTTGAATCCGCCAATGGCGGTACGCTTTTCCTCGACGAAGTCGGCGAGCTTTCGCTTGCAACGCAAGTGAAGCTTTTGCGCTTTCTGCAAAGCCACGAGATCCGTCGCGTGGGCGAAACGGAAGCCCGCTACCTCGACATCCGCATTATCGCGGCAACCAACCGCGATTTACAACAGGCGATGCACGAAGGGCGATTCCGCGAGGACCTTTATTACCGCTTGAACACGTTCCACTTGCAGCTCCCGCCGCTCCGCGACAGGAAGCCCGTCATCCCGAACTTAATCCGTTACTTTATCTTAAAGAACAAGGAATCGCAGGGCAAGGAAATCCATGACCTTGAACCGGCGGCTCTTTACGCTTTGACAAAGTACCCCTACCCCGGCAACATCCGCGAGCTCGAAAACATCATGGAGCATGCGATTGTGCTTTCGGAAGGTGGCGTCATCAAGCTCGAAGACTTGCCGGAATACGTGCAGGTGGAAGCCCGCGAAAAGACGGTTGCGATTCCGCATATCAAGGACGCCGGCGGCCTTAAAGAAAGCGCTAGCGAGCCTGTTTTCGACAACGCCGAAGATGCGGAAGAAAATGAAAAGTCTGCCGAGAATCCGCTCGGAAAGCCGATTCATTTTGAACCGATTTCGGGCAAGACGGATAGCGCAGGGCTTTTAACGCACAATCCGACGAAGTTCATCACGCATAATCCGGCACCCGCCGAAGATGAAGAAATTCTTTCGCTCGACGAGATGGAACGCAGGCACATTCTGCATGCGCTCAGTATATGCAAGAACAATAAGACGGAAGTCTGCAAAAAGCTCGGCATTAGCCGTGCTACACTTTGGCGCAAGCTCAAAGAGCTTAAAATTGAAATGGACGGTGGTGAGGAGTGAGCGGCTACGCCGCAGTTGGCAGAACTTAGACCGCTACGCTCTTAGAACTTAGTTATTTGCTCTTAGATAAGAGATTGTTCTAAGTTCTAAGTTCTAAGTTCTAAGTTCTAAGTTCTAAGTTCTAAGTTCTAAGCACTTACCTCATACCTCTACAAGAGTCGCGACTAAGCAAGAATCTTTTGTAGAACCGCTACCGACAAAGTCTACGTCTTGGGATTTTTTCCAAGACGTTTTTGCATTCGGGTGCACGGAAGAAACTGCGGCGAGGACATCGCGAGCAAAAGCGGACAGGTTGAATTCGCTGTAGTTGGAACTCACCATGAAGAATCCGCCCGGATTCAGGAGCGTTGCACAGTCAGCAACGAGCGGCATCAAGTGTTCGCGCACGTTAAAGTTAAAGCCCTTGAAACGCGCAAAGCTCGGCGGGTCTAGCACGATACCGTCAAAACGTAAGCCCTTCTTTTGAGCCCAATGCACGTATTCGATAGCGTTACCGCGGAAGAACTCTCCAGGGCGCAAATCGAGGCCGTTTAAGGCGTAATTTTCACGGCCCTTGTCGAGAATCTTGCCGCTGATATCGGCGTTTGTAGCAACCGCAGCACCGCCTAGACGGGCGTGTACGGAGAAACTGCATGTATAGCTGAATAGGTTCAAAAAACGGAGGCCGGGATTTTCGGGATGCGCCGAGGCTTCGAGATTCGCCGGAGATGCGCCGGACATTTCGCGGAATCGTTCTTCGACTTCGAGGCGCACGTGACGCATATCCAAAAAAAGCCCCGGATTGATTGTATCGAGCAAGTCCACATGAAAATTGGCATTGCCTTCGCGAACGGTTCCAACGGCATCTTCACGCGTACCAATCACGACATCCATCGGAGCGTTCTCAAGCGATTTTCCAGAGCTCGAAAGGCGTTCCTTAGAGACTACGCAAACGGGATTGAAAAGAGCGCCCAAGGCCTCGACAATTTCGGTCTTGCTCGTCAATAGCTCCGGTCCAAAAAACTGCATCTGGTAACGGTCACCGAACTTGTCTATCGTGAGTCCCGGGAAACCATCGGCAGCGCCATTCACAATGCGCAAAGCATCCGTTACATCGAATAACGGAGCGCGCTTTTCGTGCGCAATCGCTAACTTGTTTTTTAAATCAAAAGCCATTCGAGAAAATGAATCCTAGATCCTTCGACTTCGCAACTTCGTTGCGGAGCCTGTCCTGAGCTTGTCGAAGGGCTCAGGATGACACAGAAAAAATAGAAAATTCACTGGATCCCGTCGGTCGTTTCACGCCCTCCAGGATGACAACTCCGAATTCCTAATTTATTTATCCAATGTTTTAATTTGGTCGACGAACTCGCCCACTTCCTTGAATTCGCGGTAGATGGAAGCGAAACGCACATACGCCACAGCGTCAAGCTTTTTGAGTTCCTGCATCACGAGGTTGCCAATCTGATCGTAGCTCACTTCAAAGCCTTCCGACATCTGCAACGAATTTTCCACGCGCGTCACCAGCTGTTCGATATCGTCCATGGAAACCGGGCGCTTTTTGCAGGAGTTCATAATGCCACGTTGCAATTTTTCGCGCTGGAAAGGTTCGCGCTCGCCGCTGCGCTTGATAACGGTCAACGGTTGGACTTCGATATATTCACGGGTCGTAAAGCGACGGCCACAAGCACAACATTCACGACGACGACGAATCGACGAGCCACTCACGCGGCTATCGACAACCTTGTCGTTATCATTCTTGCAAAACGGGCAAATCATGCTTTGAATATAACACTTTTTAAAGAGAAAGTGCGCAAAATCACAATAAAATTACAAAAGAAAAAGGGGCCTTGCGGCCCCGATTTTTAAGCGTTTGCCTTCTTGAAGTCTTCGACGTTCTTGGCGTATTCAGCGAGGTATTCCTTAGCGGCTGCGGCAACAGCTTCCGGAACGTAACCGAATTCCTTTTCGAGGACGCCTGCCGGAGCAGAAGCACCGAAGCGTTCGAGACCAGAGACCTTACCGAAGCCACCCACGACCTGGGCGAACAAGAGCGGAAGACCGCTGGACTTTGCAAACACCGGAGTCCACGGAGCGATGATGCTATCACGGTAAGATTTCGGCTGCTTGAGGAAGAGAGCCGGGCTAATCATGGAAACCACGCGCACAGACTTGCCTTCGTCGCGGAGGAGTTCAGCAGCCTGGTGTTCGAGGAGAACGTCACTGCCGTTTGCAACCAAAGTAAGATCCGGCTTCTTGCCTGCGGCAGTGTTGTCGCTGACAATGTAAGCGCCCTTACGGCAAGCCTTAGCTGCTTCGTAGCGGTTTTCACCCGGAAGCGTGTTCACGACCTGGCGAGTGAGGATGAGAGCCGTCGGGCTGTCATTGTTTTCAAAAGCCATTTCCCATGCAGCGAGCGTTTCGTAAGCATCTGCCGGGCGGAGCACGAGCATTTCGGCCTTACCGCTAGCCTTCGTGAGGCTTTCGAGCAAACGAATCTGCGTTTCGTGTTCAATCGGCTGGTGCGTTGGGCCATCTTCACCCACGCGGAAGCTGTCGTGCGTAAACACGTACTTGACCGGGAGGCCCATGAGAGCGGCCATACGGATTGCCGGCTTCATGAAGTCACTGAAGACAAAGAACGTTGCGCAAATCGGATAGAGACCGCCGTGGAGAGCGATACCGTTTGCAATGGCACCCATCGTGAGTTCTGCAACGCCGACCTGGACAAATGCACCCTTGAAGTCGTTAGCGCGGAAGATGCCCGTCTTGTCGAGGAATGCCTGCGTATTGTCGGAGTTCGAAAGGTCTGCAGAGCTGCAGATGATGTTGTGATAATTTTCGGCGAGGTAGCCAAGAACTGTACCGCTCGTGACGCGAGTTGCAACACCTTCCTTGATGTTGAGCTTGGAGAGGTCGATCTTGAGACCCTTGCCCGAGAGCCATTCATTGAGGGTTGCGGACTTTTCGGCGTTAGCCTTATCCCAAGCGGCCTTAGCCTTCTTCCATTCGGCGACCTGCTTGCGGAGTTCGTTAGCGCGGGCTTCAAAGCCAGCCTTCACGTCGTCAAAGACCTGGAACGGATCGTCCGGATTGCCACCGAGATTCTTGACGGTAGCAGAGGTAGAAGCACCTGCGGCATTGAGCGGCTGACCGTGCGTAGAGACAGCGCCTTCGTAGCTCTTGCCGTCTTCGGCGATAGCGCCCTTGGCCATCGTGGTGTGACCGTAGACGAGAACCGGCTTTTCGGTTTCGGCCCAAGCGGCCTTGAATGCCTTGCGGAGTTCAGCAATGTTGGAACCGTCGCATTCGATAACGCGGAAGCCCCAGGATTCGTACTGCTTCACGAAGTCGTGGTCCATCACGTCTTCTGTCTTGCAGCTGAGCTGGACCTGGTTTGCGTCGTAGAAGAAAATGAGGTTCGAAAGCTTGAGGTGACCTGCAATGCGGCCCACGCCGTATGCGATTTCTTCTTCGAGACCGCCGTCAGAAACGAGGCAGACGGTCTTGTGTTCGAGGATGGAGCCAAAGCGTTCGACCATGAAGCGTTCGGCGATAGCACCACCGAGAGCAATGCCGTGACCGATACCGAGCGGGCCCGAGGAGTTTTCAATACCGAGGGCGACATCGACTTCCGGATGACCCGGAGTGCGGCTGCCAAGCTGGCGGAAGTTCTTCACGTCTTCGAGCGTGAGGCGGTTCGTGAGGACGAGTTCGGAGTAGAGGAGCGGACTCATGTGACCCGGGTCCATGAAGAAGCGGTCGCGAGCCATCCAGTTGGCATCGTCCGGATCGTAACGCAAGAATTCAGCAAACAAAAGCGTGATGGCGTCTGCGGCGCCCATGGCTCCACCCGGATGTCCGGACTTGGCCTTCTGCACCATTGCGGCAGAAAGGATACGGACGTTGTCAGCTGCTTTTGTAACTAATGAATCTTGCACGGTCTAACCCCTTTAGAGTTTTGTTTTTACGCGGCAAATTTAGTTTTTTCTTGCGAAACTCTCAAGGTATATTGTCAAATGAAAAGCCCAAAGCAATAAAAAGTTATATTTTCGCAACAACCTAAAATAATCCCAAAACGCCCCAAATGAAGCAATTCCTGGAGCGCTTTTACGTGTTATCGAGAAGGAACCAAATGAATATCAAAGACGCTATCTTGAGACTATTCAAGAACTTAGCTCACCCCACAGGCTTTTTAGGCACCCTCATTGCCATAGCCATCCCCTTCCTTATTTACCTTGCCCCGAACATCAATCACAGGGAAACCATCCGTCGCATGGATTTGAGCTGGCCGCTCCCACTTTTTGCGATTCAGTTCATTCTTGGGATCATTCTTTTCTGCTTTTTGAGCAAGGATTTTAGGGAATGGTTCAAGGGAATCCTCCCCGCAAAGTCCGTAAGCATCATGACGCTCGTGTTCACCGTCGCCGTTTCGATTTTCGCCTTCACGCAAATCGAGGCCCGCCACCGTGTCCAAAGTGACGAAAGCGTCTTTATGTCCGTCGCCCAAAATATGTACTACAACCACGAATCCGGCACCTGCAACCAGGGCGAATTCGACAAAGGCACCCTCAAATGCAAGGCCACGTCAAATAGTTTCAAGACCAAGGGGTTATCCTTCCTTTACCGCCTCGGCATGTCGCTATTCGGCACCGATCTCCGCTGGATTTTCACGGCCGAATTCGTGATGCTCCCGCTTTCATTCCTACTCATGTTCCTTGCAATTGTCGCCTGGACCAGACAACCCCTCCTTGCCTTCCTTGCCTCGCTACTCATGGCACTCCAACCGACGGTACTTTTCCAGTTCCGCGCCATGTCCGTTGAACCGCTCTATATATTCCTCTCGGCTTTAGCTCTGTTCGTGTTTAAGTGGGCATACGACAGGAACACGGTCATGCACTGGATGCTCCTCGCCCTTATCCTCGCCTTCTTCGCCCAGACCCGCCAAGAAACAATCTTCTGTGTCTTTGCGTTCGTCCTCTTTGCGCTCCCGAGACTTCTCGACCAGAAAGACGAAAAAGCCCCTGTTTTCTTCGTGACGCTTTCGCTCTTCTCCGTGCCAGTACTCCTCACAATTAGCTACTTCCAGGGATTCGGTTTCCAGGGTGGCGAATTTGAAGCCCACGGACACTTCTTTGAAGACCTCGCCAAGAACTGGGATGTGATGACCGCAAAGCTCGACAAGAACGGCAACCTCACAAATCCGTTCCTCAGCTACTTTAACTATTTGTTCGCCATCGGCGGCATTTATCTCATCTTCCGCGCCATCAACGATGCAAGAAAGAGCGATTTCACGTACCTCAAGATTCTCGCCTTTTTGCTCCTTTACCACATCCAGACGTATGTGATTCTCGAAAACGTCTCCGGCGATTTCAGCATCGAAATCAACCAGCGCTATAGCCTCGTGATGTTGCCATCTATGGCATTTGTGGCAGCCCTCCCAATTACGCACATGATCCAGTACTTTACTACCCCGACAGGTAGCAAAAAGCAGAACGGAACGGGAGCGATTCTCGGCGTATTGATTGTGGCTCTCGCCTTTACCGGATGGACGTTCCATTACAAGAAGAATTTCAATGACAATATCATGTACAATCGCAACCACCTGACCATCGAAGAGTACGAAATTCTCGGATGGCTCAAGGAACTGCCGCAAGCGGACCGATTCTTTATTTACGGCCGTCCTTGGCACTTTGTGGGTTACGGCATATCGTCCATCCATTACGACAATGCCCGCAGAATGTCGAACAGCGACATGAAGGACTTGATCGAAAAGTACAAGGGCGAAGTCTATTACATCCGCGGACTGGACTGCTGGGACAGCCACACGTACCACAAGAAAGCCGTGGAACACCGCATCGCCACGACCTGCGACGTATTTGAACGCGAGATGGATTTGACGGGAGTCAAGAACATCTTGATTACGAACAACTACTGGGTCCAGATAGCGAAGTTCAATGGCCGCAAGAACTACAATCCCGAAAAGATTATCGCCATAAACGAACTGGAAGTCGCCCCCGCCGATTCTATCGCCACAAAGCCCGCCATGCTCAAAGTTCATTACGAGCTCAAGGAACAGGGACAGGCCGCTGCCAAATGGAAGTTCGCACTCCTTATCAACGACAAAATAATCGAACAAGGCGATTACAAGTTCGGTTCTTACGATCAGGAAGTGGACCTCGCAAGTTTGCAGCCTGGATTCAACCAAGTGAGATTCCTGGTGCAAGATTTGGCTACAAAAAGCAAGCTCGCCGATGTTTCCAAGTTCTACTTTGAAAAGGGAAACGGCGCTATAGCCCTCTCGGACTACCCTATCGAAAGCCACAAGCAGGAATGGGGCAACATGCGCAAGAACAAGAGCATTGAAGGGAACAAGCTCAGCGTTAACGGCCAAAGCTTTATAAGCGGCATTGGCATGCACGCCTCTTCAACAACAGTTTTCGATGTCGGACAAAAGTTTACTACGGTCAGGTTCTCCGTTGGCCTTGACGACGAATCGCTTTGCAGCGATGGCGTTGCGGTAGAAGTTATCGGCGACGGCAAATCGCTTGCAAAGACTCCGTTCTTTAAAAACAGCGAATTGCACAAAGTCGAGGCAAACATCGCGGGCGTTCAAAAGCTCACAATCAAGTCGTACCCCAAGGAAGGCATCAACTGTAGCCACGTAGACATCATCAACCCCGTACTTATACCATAACGGCTTCGCCGCAGTTCCAAGTTACTAGAAGTAATTTATACAAAAATTCCCTAGTAACTAACAACTATTAACTAGTAACTATTTTTTAAATTGCTATAATTGCACTATGCTTTTATCCGTAATTATACCTGTTTTTAATGAAGAAGAGATCGTTGCCGAAACCTACCGCGTCTTGGAGGAAGAGCTCAAGGATATCGAACACGAACTCATTTTCGTAAACGACGGTTCCAAGGACCGCACCCGAGAAATCGTGGAAGGCCTCCTCCCCGGGAACCCGAACAACAAAATCATCAACTTTAGCCGTAACTTCGGCCACCAGGCAGCGTTCAGCGCAGGCCTCGACCACGCCCAAGGCGCAGCCGTCGTCATTATCGATGGCGACTTGCAGGACCCGCCGAGCCTCATCCACGAGATGCTCGAAAAGTGGCGTGAAGGCTACCAGGTCGTTTACGCCCAGCGCAACAAGCGCAAAGGCGAGACGCTCTTCAAGCGCTTTACGGCTTTCTGCTTCTACCGTTTGATTGGCAAGCTCACGAGCATCGACATTCCGCCTGACACCGGCGACTTCAGACTCATGGACCGCTGCGTGGTGGACCAGCTCAAGAACCTCCCGGAACGCAGCCGCTTCTTGCGTGGGCTCGTGTGCTGGGTCGGTTTCAAGAAGATAGGCGTCAAGTACGACCGTGCCGAACGCACCGCAGGCACTTCGAAGTATCCGCTCAAGAAGATGTTGCGCCTCGCGTTCGACGGCATCACGGGCTTCAGCTCGGCTCCGCTCAAGATTAGCTTCTACATGGGTTTCATTGCTACAATCGTCGGCTTTGCACTCCTCGTCTGGTCGATTCTCGAAAAGTTCCTCTCCCCTGCGACAACGGTTCCGGGCTGGGCATCTCTCATGACCGCCATCGTGTTCTTCGCAGGCGTGCAGCTTTTGACCATCGGCATTCTCGGCGAATACATCGGCCGAATCTACGACGAAGTCAAGCAGCGCCCGCTGTACATCGAAGACAAGAAATAGACGAGCGAGTTGTTAGTCTTTGGTTATTAGCTATATTTGGCGCATATAGAGCCTAGTTAAAGCTAATGGCTATTGACTAACAACTATTGACCATTGACTAAAAAATGAAAAACAAGCTTTTCGTTATGAGTGCCGCCAGTGGCGCGGGCAAGACCACCCTCAAGGATCTTGTCATCAAGGATTTCCCGGACATCAAGTATTCCATTTCCGCTACAACGCGCAAGCCGCGTGAAGGCGAAATCGATGGAGTCCACTACTTCTTCAAGACCAAGGAAGAATTCGAGCAGATGATCAAGGACGATGCATTAGTCGAATACAACCTGGTTCACGGCAACTACTACGGAACGCCCAAGAGCTTTGTCGAGAAGACTCTTGCCGAAGGAAACCGCGTGCTGTTTGACCTTGACGTTTTCGGCAAGGTGAACTTCGACAAGGTCTACCCGGACGCCACCGGCATTTTCATTTTGCCGCCAAGCGACGAAGAACTCGAACGTCGCCTCCGTGGCCGCGGCACTGACAGCGAAGAAGTCATCCAGCTCCGCCTTGCAAACGCGAAGAAAGAAATCGAATTTGCTAAGACCAAGGGCAAGTACGAATACACCATCGTGAACGATGATCTTCAGAAAGCTGCTGACGAACTCCGCGCTATTTTAAGCCAGAAGTAAATCGCACCCAAAGCTACAAGTGCAGAAAGCCGCGAGATTCGCGCGCACAACCTTTGAAATTCCCGCCCCATCGTTTACCGAGAGGCGGGAATTTTTGTGTGAGGTGTTATGTGTGAATTCTTACGACAATGGAATTTTCAAAGAAGCTCGGGTCCGCTCCCAAACGCCACAGCTTAGAACCATACGCAAACAGGCTTGGACGCGCCTTGCGCAAAATCGCGGCCCCCGTTGCACGCAGATACCCAGCCTTGCTCTTGGAAACCAAGCCCTTGAGCTTTGCCCCCAAGTCATCAATGCTCACGCTAATCGCATTATGGTCATGCGGATTGTACGGTTCCGCCTGCACCATGGTCGCAAGCGATGCGAAAAATTCCTGACTTTTGGCGCCAACCGTAGCATCATCAAAGAAGCGGAACGCCGTCGCCGTTTTAACGACCGATTCATATTTTTCGATGCCCGCAATCCAGGGATGATTCGTTGCGCCCACAAGCCCAATCGTAAAATCAAATGATTCCGCTTCGCGGAAATAGCGAATAAACATCTCCTCCGGCGATTCCATTTCGGGATTCGGTTTAAGAGCATCCTTTGCGGCCTCCAAAAGAATCGCCGCAACATTCGTTTCGCCTGTAGAAATAGGAGCATTAGCCTTGTAAATCTGCGCAAAGTCAGAGTCGCCACGGAAACCGCCATAGACATACGCAAACAGAGCCTCGGCCGCTACGGGCTTTATGAGGTGTAACACAATCGGCAAAAAGTTCGCAAACACCGCAGCTCGACGGCGCAAAAGTTCCGCGATAAGCAGACCATCGCGTTCATCAACGGCAAGCAAAAGCGCCCCCACATGCAACAAGAACGAATATTGCCCAACATCTAAATTTTTGATATCGTTTGGCAAATAGACATTAATCGTCGCTTGCAATTCCTTCGGCAAGTACATGTACCAAGAAGGCGTGAAATAAGCACTCCCGTCAACACACTGCATATGAGAAAAATCATATTCTGTAGCAGAAGCAGTTCCCGCATAATCGAGAATCCCCGTCACACTACGGGTGAACGCATAAACCGTCGCATTTTGGGGCGTTTCAACTTTGATATAAAACATTTCATTAGCCATTGCAGGCCTCCTTTCTGAAGGTTACATGACAAATATAGGTTTAAAGGATGTCAGATAATGACATTTTTACTTTTTGTGATTTTTTCGTCATTTTCGTGAATTGTTGCGAAAAGTTGAAGTGCAGAGCTTACCATAATAAACTATATTCAATAGGACTGAATTTAGGATCGATTTATGCGCTGCAAAGAAACAGTATTCTTTTTTACTGCTTTGGCATTATTCTTTTGCTTAGATGCTTGCGTAAACGCAAATTCCGAAGACATTGTAGCCAAAGGACCTTCCGTCGACGAAGAAAATCCCGTCGAGGTTTTTGACAGCACGCTCACCAAAACGTTCGACTCGATGATAGAAGTTTATCATCCAGAGCTATTATTCTTTATCGGTACCGACAAGTCTTCGGCAAGGGCAAGCGAAAAGCCGCAGATGGACGCAAAACTCAACTACAAGTTTTACATGGATGTCCATGAATTCACTTGCGGCGACTACAAAAAACTGGACAAGGAATTTGACCGGCTAAAACCAAACTGCGCCAATGACAGTCTGCCTCTCACCGACGTCACCTATTTTGATGCAATCCTAATCGCAAACGCCAAGAGTAAATCTTTAGGCTTGGATACAGTTTACACATACACCAACGCAAGTTTTGACGAAGAAAACCATTGCACCGACATCGAAGGCCTCGTAACGCATTTAGAAATTGAAGGTTTCAGGCTCCCTACCGAAGCGGAATGGATTCTGTCGGCCCAACTTGGCTGGGATCACGAGAACAGTTGGAACAACAGCAATTCCGATTACAAAGTCCATACCGTTTGCAGCAAAGGTTTCGATGGCGCCGGCTTCTGCGATTTTTCGGGCAACATCACAGAATGGACCAACGACTGGCTCGGGATTTTGAAGGACACTACCATCACCAACTTTACAGGTTCAACTGACGGCGGCGAAATCGGCGAACGCATTATCAAAGGTGGCAACTACAATTCCGATAAAGCGAACAGCAACCTGTACAGCCGCGGTGACGTTTACTCCGTAACATCTTCTACCATGGCCAAGTACGTGGGGTTCCGCCTCGCCTTGGGAGTCATCCCCAAACCAGCGTGGTTCACAAGCAACGGGCACATCAGCGAAAGTAAAATCGAACCTATCGCTAGCGCCGCAACGCTCAAGAGCTATACCGGTTCCTACAATATGAAACTCGCTTTCCGCAACGATGTCACCAACAACCTAGCCTTCATCGACTACAACAACGGCAACCTAAAAGTTTCAGAAATTCACGACACACTAAACGTCTACCATCCTGAAATTTCGCCCAACGGAAAATTCGTCGCATTCTCAACCAAGCCCGAAGGCATTCAGGGCGAGTCTAAATTATACATTAGGGAACTTTCAGAAAATTCCTCTACACCTATAGAACTCCAAGTCAAAAGCGCCGCCATCCCCCGCTGGAGAATTCTCGAAAATGGAGACACCGCAATCGTTTACGTGACCGATGCAGGCAACAATTCCGAAGAATCATCATGGCTAGCGCAAAGTACATGGCAAGTCACTTTTGCAAACGACAAGTTCGGCACACCACAAAAACTTTTTGACGGCACCTTCCACGGAGGAATCGCCCAAGACAACAGCCTCTCAGTCACAGGAGCAAAGCGCCTCCGCGTACGTTATGGGCAAAAGAACGACATCTGGTACTCTCAGGAACAAGCATGCAATGTAAGCCTCGCACAAGACGGCTCAAAACGCACCGCATTCTTGGACTTTGGCGGAAAAACAGGCCAAGAATTTGTCGGTTCACACTATGCAACACACGAACGCATTCTCATCGCCGATAGCACAGGCAAACTGATTCAATCTATTGCGGCCCCAAACGGCAACACGTTCGACCACACCGAATGGGTATCAAGCACTTCAAACTTGGTCGCCACATTGACTAACATCAACGGATCCCACAAAAAGATTGTCCTCGTAAGCACAGTTGATACCACATTTATCGACTTGGCCGAAGGCGAAGAACTGTGGCATCCATGCCTATGGGTACAACCTAAAAAGATTATTCCGAAGCCCAAATCTAGTTCAAGTTCATTCGCACAAAGTTCTAGCTCTAGCGCTCACGCAGAAAGCTCCAGTTCAAGTACACCCACGCTAAATTCTAGCTCCAGCACATCTCCGCAAAGTTCAAGTTCAAACGAACCAGCGCAAAGTTCAAGTTCTAGCGAAATTGCACAAAGCTCAAGTTCCGAAAAGCAAGTTCCAAGTTCAAGTTCCGAACAAATAAATTCTAGCAGTTCTTCCCTGCTTGCAGAATCCTCTAGTTCCGAAGTTACTTCGAGCTCAAGCGTCGAAGAATCCAGTTCCAGCACCGCATCAAGTTCTAGCGAATCATCCAGTTCCGGAGTCCCTTATCAAATTAATTTCGAACTAGACACCGATAGCGCAGGCGTTTATTACAAGGCCGGACAAGCCCAGGTCTTCGCCGAAGCCCGTTACAAAATGGAACTTCTTTGGCAATACAAAGACAAGGCCGACGTCGTCATCATCGGTTCATCTAGAGCGCAACATGGCGTAGCCCCGATGGAACTCAGCGAGGAATTTTTCGGAGTCAACCTCGCCTTTATCGGGAACACCCTCAGCGGCTCCGAATTTTTGTACGACAATTACATTATTCCGCACATGTCCAAAGTCAAGTACATCGTATCATCCATCGACATCGACCGCGGATTCAACACCTTTAGCGGTAGCTTCTTTAATGGACGCGCAAAAATCTGTCCCGGATACGTTTACGACAAGGATCACAATTACTGGAAAGACGGCTACCCCGAAGGACTTGCAGAACTGACGTACGATTCACCGGGCATATCAAGCTACGCAAACAAATACCGCCAAACTCGCGGCCTAGATTCAATTCCAGGAGCATCAGTCTGGGAAGAAATGCCTCAAGTCGATTCGGACAGCAATTTGTATAGAAGGTCTCCCGGTTCATACCGCACAAACTTTAACAGCTTAAAGAAAATGGTCGAAACAGCACACGAAAAAGGCATTTACTTTATCGGAGTCGTCTTCCCGCAGAACCCGAATTACAAGAAGACGGGCGCATTTGGTCGCTACGGCATTCCCCGCAGCGAAGCACCCATATTGCTCCAAGAAATTGCAGACCTCTCTAAAACCTATCCTAACTTTATATTATTCGACGAAAATAAAATGGGCGATCACGACTATACCGGCGATATGGCATACGACCGTGACCACCTCGCTTATCCGGGTGCAATCCACTTTACAGCGCGTCTAGATTCCCTCTTAAAAGAACTACCCGCATTAAAGTAATATGAAAATATTTTACCACCTCCCCGGACTGTTTGAATTTTACGAGCTGTACAAAGCATTCTTGCCACTTTGGCGTGAACACCGGGATTGGTTTTACGACTGGTGCGAAATTGGCTCCATTTACGGAGCGCCAAGCGATTGCATTTGGGGCGGCGGGCGCGTAGGTTTTGGCGAAGCAGAGCCGCGAAAAGTTGCAGAACTTATTCACGAATACGGGATTTCGGCAAGACTCACTTTCAGCAATTCATTGATTCGCGAAGAACATCTAGCAGACACTCGATGCAATAAGCTGTGCAAAATGTTTAAAAACGGCGCAGTTTCCAATGCTAACGAGATGCACACAATTCAAGAAGCCGACAAGAGTCGCGCATTTCAAGACAATGGCGAGATGCGCGCGGTTCAAAACGGAATCATCATTCATTCCGACCTGTTGCTGAATTACATCAAAACAAAATACCCTAACTTTTATTTCGTCTCCTCGACAACGAAAGTCATCACTGATTTTGAGTTGTTCAAAGCGGAGCTAGACCGCAAAGAATTCCGCTATGTCGTTCCCGATTTCAGACTCAACAAGCAATTCGACAAATTGAACGCACTTACAAACGCACAAAAGCAAAAGGTTGAATTTCTTTGCAATGAATGTTGTTGGTTCGGCTGCTATGACCGCAAAAAATGCTACGAGAACGTGAGCCAGAAAAGCCTTGGCGAAAACAGCGAAGACCATGTCTGCGTCTCCCCCACAGCCAAAAGGGGTTACCATTTTTCCGATGCGATGAAGAATCCCGGCTTTATTGGGATTGAGGACATTCAAAACATCTACGCCCCCGCAGGATTCCAGCACTTTAAAATCGAAGGCCGTAGCCTCGGCAGCGCTCTCATTTTGGAATTTTTGCTTTATTACATGACCAAACCCGAGCATAAGCTTAAAGTCCGCGAAGAAATTTACCTGGACAGCACGTTGGATTTGTTTTAAACAGACAACTAATGGAATGAATTTATGGAACCGACAGACGCATTATTCATGATAATTGTAAATATTGTACTTTTTATCATTTTTGCAATAATTCCTTTACTATTAGGCATTTTCGCCAACATTTCGACCAAGCATCCCAGGGCAATGTTCATTGCAGGGAAAACCGTATCAATTCTACTCACAATTATCACTGTCATCTCACTTTCGATATCCGTAATATACGCAATCAACGAGCAGGATTCTACACAGCGACCCTATATTTTTGCATGGTGTATTTGCTGGCTACTCATAGCTATTTTTCCTTTATCAACATTTGACCTCACCACAAGCCAAAAAACAAAAAAGCAAAAGACCTGTTATCTCACCATTTCATTTATTACGTTTTTCCTAATTCTGTCAGGATCTGAACTTCTATACAATCGAGCGTTTGGATACGTTTTTCAAACGGAACGGTTTGAACTATCCATAAACGATTTTTACTCGAACCATCCTGAAGCCGATAAAAATAGCGACATCAATATATTCGCATCTATACAAAACGGAGAAGATGAGTTCACAGCGAATATATCCGTATATAAAGATTCTATAACTCTAAAAGCAACAGAACTCCGTTATATAAGCAGTGAAATTATAAGCAGCGAAAAATCGCAAAAAGATTCTTGTTATCGCAACGACTTGCCGCGTGACTTAGTTCAAGACATTATTGAAGAAATCACCTATTATCAACCGGAAATTGAATACACCTGGGTAGGAGACCTATGTTTCCATCCATTCGCATTTGTTGAACTTGCCAATAATAAAAACGCAACAACGATAATATTGAAACTTCCAGACATTGATGAATATCATCCCAACGCCCAGCGTTTAGCAAAAAAAATCGCGAGTCTTGTAAACGATTCAAAAATCAACCCGACAAAAGGTTGCTCCAATTAATTTCAAACATCAAAAAAAATCATGCAAAAAATGAAACCCGCAAAGAGATTTTTCATGACCATCTTGATTATCATAGCCTCCCTCATTTTACTTTTAGCAATTTGGTTCAATATTCCCTATTCACCCGTCAAGACGCAGTTTCAGAACGATGTCGAGGCTAGGTTGCAAAGCGTCACAGCAATCACCGGAACACTAGATTCCGCAAGTATCGCAAACCTCCCACATCTCATCCAAAAATATCTCAAAACAAGCGGTTACATCGGCAAAGAAAGACGCTCGCACTTAACCATGGAATACAAAAATGTCGATTTTGGCATGGGCGTGAATAAGCCGCGAATCAAAATCGATTACACGCATGTGGACTTTGCCGATTCACCAGAAAGGCTCGCCTTTATCGACAGCAAAATGTTCGGCATCCCGTTCCAAGGCTACGATTACTACATGAACGGCAAAGGCGGAATGAAAGGCGTTCTCGCAAAAATCGTTACGCTATTTGACCAGACCGGCCCAGAAATGGACAAGGCTTGTCTCATTACCTATCTCGCCGAAGCATTCTTTTTGCCAGAAGCACTCCTAAAAGATTTCATCACGTTCAAGCAAATTGATGACCACACCGTCGAAGCTACAATTACAAACCAAGGCGTAACCGCAACCGGAATTTTCCATTTCAACAACGCTTACGAAATGACCTCGTTTACAACAAATGATCGTGGTCAAATATCACCCGATGGAACCATCGAATACACCCCGTGGGAAGCGCAATGCGAAAACTACAAAACCTACTCCGACGGCATCAAACGCCCCACCATTTTCCGCGCTGTATGGAAAAACAAAGACAGCGACTTCGTCTATTTCGACGGAGAAATCAGCAAAGTGAATGGAGCTAAGGTAAAAGCAGAATAATTACTAGATTTTAGACAATGAACAAAATATTTTTCTATTCACTATATGCTTTTAGTGCGATTCTTTTTATCGTTGGTTTGTTCCTGCCGCCAACGCCGTCCTTTTGCTTTGTTTTGCCAGCCATTGGGTTGGTATCGGTTTTGACAAGCTTGTGGGACTTTGTTGTGATGGGTATTTCTTAGGCCGCTCAAAGAAGCAAACATAAGGTTGTCTGTATGCTCAGAAATATTTTATTCTTTTCTATATCCATTCTGCTGTCTTCGTGTTTTTATCCTGTTATAGAAGGAATGATGGCGTATTATGATGATGCTGAAAAATTAGATATTTACGGGATTCTAGATGGTCCTCTTAAGTTTACTGAAAAATATGTGCTGGAATACACTATCAATGGAAAGGAACAAAAGGATATTTCCTATAGTCAAAATGATTCAAATTATAAACAAACTTGGAGCGGAAGTTTGAAATTTTATGCTGCAAGTTACTGCAATGTTTATATTGGTGGGGATGTTTTCCCGTGCAGGCGTCATCTAAGAAAAGCTGCTGATGTAGAAATCTATATAAAACGTAAATCGGGAGGTGGGCGACAATTGCTAGCCCAAAAGACGGTTGATATAAGGGACTTTCATCAATCACTCTTGCTGACGCAGGTGCATTTCGGTTCCGATAAAGAACAATATAAAACCAGAAGCAGATTAAATTTTGATTGGGACAGAGCAGAACCAATTGTACTAGACGGGACAAACGATACGATTTATCACTATACAGTATGGTATTGGGATAAAAATAATTACAAGGAATCTAATACCATTAAAGATGAGCTTCTCATTGAGATTCCGAGTTCTTATAAACAATAAACAACACCCATATACATCTTTATTCCCCATGACACTTCTTTTAGGCATTCTTTTCTTAGCACTTTTCATAAGCGCGATTGTCCGCGGTAAGTTCACGTACGGTCAAGCCGATTACGATTTTCATGAGCATCCAATACAGTTCGTGATCGTACTCATCTTTATTCTCGGCGTTTCTGCACTTTGTTTTTACCGATTTATCGTAGAACTATAAATAAGACTTTTTAAAGAGTTTGTTATATTAATGACATCTGTAGACAACAGAACAAAAGGGACTTTATGAGCGAAGAAAATATTACTTCTGGTTGCAATGCTGAAGATGTTAAAGCCATCACAAAGAGATGCGCAGAATCCTGGATGAAGCGAATCCGCAATTTTGCAGGTTTCTTAGGGATGATCCTCCCGTGGATTGCGCTCGCCGGAGCAGCCATCATTGCCAAAGTTCAGCCCGCAAAAATTCCCGACGATTTTTGGACAACACTCTCCATCTCGGCTACATATTACTTGACCCCAGCACTTGCAGGCATTTTGACAACGGCAGCAGTCGTTCTGATTTGCTACAAGGGCTACGACTGGCGCGATGAACTTGTCGCAACAGCCTCAGGCATATTCGGCTTGATGATTGTCATTTTCCCTTGTGACTGTTCCGCTGCAGACGGCAAAATCGTTGGATTTTTCCAATTGCCTATAGCCGTTTCTAACGTCATCCACTTAACATCGGCAGTTATCTTCTTTATACTTTTGGCCATCAACAGCCTATTTCTTTTCACTCTTGGCGAAAGCGACACCAAGCAAAAAAGAATCCGCAACATCATTTACAGAGTCTGCGGCATCGGCATGTTCTGCACTTTGTTCCTGCTTGTTTTACCGATTCAATTCCCTGCAAAGATTTTCATCGTTGAAGCGATTGCGCTCACGTTCTTCGGCGTAAGCTGGCTTGTGAAAGGTCAAATTTTCGGTCTGCTCAAAGACAAATAAGAGCTAGAACGCAAATGCTAGTGCTGCTCCGCCCTGAGGGGTCGGAGCAATTTTTATTTGCAAGCTAGTATCGTAGCCTAGGCTCTTGTTATAAATTTCAACAGCCGACGTCATGTGGTTCCCAGAAATTCCACCGAGCACTATCGCGAAAATGGCCACAGCACCGCCACCAATCGTAAGCGGCTTACCACCACTGATATCATCAACCCAGAAACAGACTCCCAAACCTAATGCAGCACCACCAACTGCAGAAAGCACCAAAGCACGCTTATATAGTGTTTTTCCTCTTTGTAACTCAGCGGCCGCATCAGGGTTTGTACTTACGAGCGATTCCATTTCGCTATCGCTTATTTTTCGGGTACCCGCATACCAGCTCCCGTAACTATAGGCAATCTTTTCCAGCCGAGGCCTTGAATACATCGATTCATTTGGGGATATTTCAGGCTCATTCTTTACAATAGGCGTAGACCCCTTAGGCGGATACTGATCCCAGACACTTTGGGCAAAAGACATATTGGCAAGCACAAGCAATACAGTAAAAAGAAATAAGCGCATATTTTCTCCCTAATTACAAACGACGTTTGTTCAAATATAGAACAAATTTTATTCTAGTTCAACTTTGATTTCAACGTTTGGCACCCAGGCCTTGGGCGCATTCAAAATGGGAGCAAGTACCTTACGCACTGCCGCAAGGTTTTGCGTTTTAATGTAGAGCTTTACCCAGAACACGTTCTGCACTTTCGGTACAAACGCATCGACTGGTCCAAGCACTGTCATCGAAGATTCTTTGCGCAAAATACTTTCAAGGCGGTTCACCGTATCGCGAAGCAGATTTTCATCGCGTGAGCCACAACTGATTTCCACAAGCTTGCAGAACGGCGGATAAAAAGCCATCTGGCGGTTCGATGATTCAGTCTCAGCAAAGCCATCAAAATCATGGCGAATAGCGTACTGCATCACAGGTTCTGTCGGATTAAGCGTCTGGATAAACACGCGGCCACCGCTACCAGCACGTCCCGCGCGTCCCGCCGTCTGGCTCAACAGCTGATATAAGCGTTCCGTCGAACGAAAATCAGGAATGCCAAGGCCCGAATCAGCTCCAACAATCCCTACAAGCTTCACGCCCGGGAAATCGTGACCTTTCGCGACCATCTGCGTTCCAAGCAAAATGTTGTATTCACGATTCCTAAACGATGTCAAGATTTTTTCAACAGCGCCCACGTTCTGCGTTGTATCGCGATCCATGCGGATTACTTTCGCATCGGCCACCCATTCGTGAATTTCTTCTTCGAGCTTTTCAATTGCACCGCCGACAAACTCATACGTTTCGGCACCGCATGTTGGGCACGGAGTATTCACCGGATAAAGCGCAGCACAGTAATGGCACATCAGCGCATTGTACTGTTTATGATACACGAGCGGGATATGGCAATGTTTGCAGTAAAGCGTTTCACCGCATTCAGAACAAACTCTAATCTTAGAGTAACCACGACGATTCATGAGAATAATCGCCTGGTCGCCACCGGCAATGCAATCCGAAAGCGCTTCGCGCAATGCAGGAGACATAAGCACGCCTTTTTGCTGGCGCACCTTGCCCATATCAATCACTTTTACTTCGGGGAGCGGAGCCGCAGTCGCACGGTTCTTGAGTGTCAACAGTTTGAGGTTCCCCGCCTTTGCATTGCGGAATGTTTCAAGGCAAGGCGTTGCAGAGCCAAGCACTACAAGTGCTCCGTACTTTTGCGCCAAGTGGAAAGCCAAATCACGCGTATGGTAACGCGGAGCCGGGTCCTGTTGCTTAAACGAAGAATCATGTTCTTCGTCCAAAATAACAACATCAAAATCAAACGGCAAAAGAATGGCGCTGCGCGTCCCAAGCACCACTTTTGCAGAGCCATCTAGCACAGCCAAATAACCCGCACGTTTTTGCGGAGCCGAGAGCGCCGAATGCAGCACCACGACAGGTACTTTCAAATAATCTTCAAAACGCGACGCCGTCTGCGGAGTAAGCCCAATTTCAGGCACCAAAATAAGCACGCGCTTATTGCGCTTAAGCGCTTCGCGCACCAATTCCTGATAAACTCTCGTTTTACCACTGCCAGTCACACCATGCAGGAGCGTTCCTCGAAAACCATCCTTATCCAAATCTTCAACAAGACTAGCTAGTGCAGTCTCTTGTTCGCCTGTCAAGGGGGGCAGGTCCGAACAGACCTCCATTTCAGGTCCATTCGAGGAAGCCTCGCCCCGAGGTTCAGATTTTTCAGCCAGCAAGGCATCGAGAAACTTGTCAAAATCAGCGGGCCAAAACACGTTCAGAGTGCGCATGGGCGAGCTTATATAATACTTAGACACCCACTCCAGCGATTCCATATAACGTTCAGAAAACACATACCCCGACTCATGCGGACACGCATACCGAACGTCAAATGACGGTTTATCGCTATGGACACGGCTCACCAAGGCAAGCGTAGGCTTACGGCGGGCAAGCTGCACCCAAACGACACTCCCCCGCTGAATATCCGCTCCTTCCGGCACCCCGTAAGTAAAAACCGATGGGGACAACGGGATGTAAACCTCGCAAAAACGCGACAGAAGCGCCGAATTACAGCGTTCCTTGACCATCTCCGGAGCTGACGTTTTGGGAATTCTTTTTGCCACGCGGCAAAGATAGTATTGTTACAAGCTTAAATGGGCATAAATTCGCACTGTTTTTCCTGACTATAATATTTTTTTAGTTAGATTATGCTATACGGAGCTGAGGAAGCCCCGCCTACCTATTGGAGATATTATGAGCATTTTTGACGCATTTAAACCGAAATGGCAAAATTCCAACCCCGCAAAGCGCATTGAAGCAATTGCAGACTTGGATGAACTCACTAGTCAAGATATTGTCGAACGAGTGGCCCTTTCTGATGATAATGTCGAAGTGCGAATGGCTGCAGTTAAGAAACTTGCAATTATTAAGACACTTCAGGATATTTCGACAAAAGACAGCGATGCCGGCGTACGCCGTTTGGCAGAATCGAGAGCTTTCGAAGAAATCGTCAAAAAGCTGAAAAACTTTAACGAATCCGCTCTGAATAGCGAAGTCCTCGGTTACATCGAAGCCATCAAGGACACTCGCTATACCGAAGATGTCCTCAAGGCAACAGACAACGTAAATCTGAAGAGAGAACTTGTCAAGCAGTGCAGCAAGCAGTCCCTGCTCGCCCAGATCGCTACCCGCGATTCCAGCGAAGAAATCGCACTGCAAGCCGCAGACCGCGTCACGTCTGAATCATTGCAGGCCGACCTCATCAAGAGCTCCAAGCACACGTCCGTCCGCAAGAAGATTTCGGATAAAGTTCGTGCAAAGAAAGAAGCCGAAGACAATGGCAGAAAGGCAGCCGAACTCTTGCAGAGCAAGCGCGAAGCCCTCATCAAGCAGGCTCACTTCCTCGCCGCCCAAAAGGACGCTTTCGCCACCAAGCCGCAGTTCGACGACTTGATGAACGAAGCTAACGCACTTGGCATGGGCGAATCTGCCGCAAAGCTCAATGAAATTTACGAAAGCTTCAACAAGTTCTACGACGAAGCTAACGCCGCAAAGAAGGCTGCAGAAAACGCCGAAGCCGAAAAGCAGGCAAAGATTGCACGCCTCACGGAATCGCTCACTGAACTCGAAGGTTTTGTCGAAGCAGGCACGACCGAAGAAAACGCTGACCGCGTAAATGCCATCATCCAGGAATGGAACGAAGGCAAGTCCCTTATGGACGCAGCCTTGATCAAGCGATTCAACAACGCCTACTTCAAGTCTCAAGAAGCAAAGAAGATTGAAATTCCGACCGCAGAATCTGAAAACGCAAGCGAAGAAGAAATTGCCATCCGCAAGAGCCTTCTCGAACGTCTCCAGGCTCTCTCCGAAACGGAGATCGATGAAAACACGGGCAAGCACTTGCATGCCATCGTCCGCGAATGGGAAAAGCTCGCCCTCCTCGAAGGCGACGATCCGATTCTCCAGGCTTATAACGCACTCCGCACCAAGCTCAGCGAACTCATCGGTGCATTCAACGAAAAGGCCCAGAAGGTCATCGAAGAAAATTCCAAGAAGCTCCGCGGTCTCATTGAACGTATCCAGAACATCGATGAGAACCAGGAATTCCGCGAAATCCACAAGATTCTCCGCGACACTTATCAGGAATGGAAGGAAATCGTTGGCGAACAGAAGTTCAAGTACCACGATCTCTGGCAGGAATACAAGATTGCCACCTCCCGTTTCCAGGAAATGCAGCAGTGGGAAAACTGGCACAACGAAAAGGACCGCGACACCATCATCGAAGAAATGGACGCGCTCTCCAAGGAAACTCCGAGCCAGGCCGTACTTGCCAAGTTCCGCGAACTCTGCGGCAAGTGGCGTGAAATCGGACCGATTTCTGCAGCCAAGTTCCAGGACTACCGCGACCGTTTCCAGGCCCTCGTAGACAAGGTCAAGGAAAACTGCGCTCCGTTCATCGAAGAACAGAACGCCGAACGCCAGAAGAACCTCGTCGACAAGGAAGCCCTCTGCCAGAAGGTCGAAGACCTCGTCGCTAACGCTGAAATTTTCTGGAAGGACAAGTTCAAGTCCGTGCAGGAAATCCAGGAAAACTGGAAGAACATCGGCATGGTCCCGAAGGAAGCCTTTGCAGCCCTCAACAAGCGCTTCAAGGACGCCGTGAACGCCTTCTATGCCCAGCACAAGGAAAACGTAAAGCTCGAAGACGAAAGCCGCGAAGCCAACTACGAAAAGAAGGTCGCCCTCTGCATCGAAGCCGAAGCCATCAAGGATTCGACCGATTGGAACGCCACCTCCACCAAGCTCAAGCAGTTGCAGGACGCATGGAAGGCAACAGGCCCAGTGCCGAAGAGCAAGTCCGACGAAATTTGGACTCGTTTCCGCACCGCTTGCGATTCCTTCTTCGAAAAGAAGCGCAACCACTTTGAAGAAATGGATGCCGCCAAGCAGAAGAACCTCGAACAGAAGCAGGCCCTCTGCGAAAAGCTCGAAGCTCTCGACATCGCCAATATCACTCCAGAAGTCATCGAAGCTTACAAGGCCATCGATGCTGAATGGAAGACGATTGGCATGGTCCCGAAGGACGCTGTAGAATCCATCAACGAACGCTTCAACGCAATCGTCAATAAGATTGTCGCCAAGATGGCTGAATCTGACCCGGAACTCCAGGCCAAGATTGCAGACATCAAGAAGAAAAAGCAGGAAATGATCGAAAAGGTCCGCCAGTTTGCCGAAAGCGCAGGCTCCAACCAGCTCGCCGATGCCGTTCGCGACATCCAGAAGGAATGGGTCACGCTCGGTTCTTGCGGTAACGACGACGATGAACTCCGCAAGGCATTCCGCGATGTCTGCGACGACTTCTTCACCCGCCGCCGCGACCAGCTCGACATTCAGGAACAGGCTCGCCAGAACAACCTCCAGAAGAAGATTCTCCTCTGCGAACAGGCCGAAGACTTGCTCACTGACTTGAACGATCAGACGGTCGTTGCCTCGATGAACAAGGTCAAGCATTTCCGCCGCCTCTGGAAGGAAGTCGGTGCAGTTCCTCGTGAACACTCCGAAAAAATCTGGAAGCGCTTCAATTCCGCTTGCGACCAGGTGTTTGCCTTCGGCCGCAAGGACGAAAAGAAGGAAGAAGCTCCGGCAGCAACAACCGAAGCTTAAGCAATAGGCGAAAGCCTTCGCAACCTTGTCATGCCCGCCTCCGAGCGGGCATCTCCTTTTTATACGCTAGAGACTGGAGATTCCCGGTCAAGCCGGGAATGACAAATAGACTAAATCCTTCTGCATTTTCTATTTTTTATTTCATGAAATTCCCACCATGGACAAGTGTAAGCGAAGCCGCCCGCCTCCTCAAGGAAGGCGAAGTCGTCGCCATCCCGACAGAAACGGTTTACGGCCTCGCCGGTAACGCTTTCGAGCCCAAAGCTCTCGCCAAGATTTTCGCAGCCAAAGAACGCCCGACGTTCGACCCGCTGATTGTCCATATCGCAGACATTGCACAACTCACCGACATCGCGAAGGACATTCCCGATAGCGCCTACAAGCTCGCCGAAGCCTATTGGCCGGGCCCGATGACCATCATCCTCCCCAAGAAGGATTGCATCCCCGACCTTTGCACAAGCGCCCTCCCCTCCGTGGCGGTGCGCTTCCCAAGCCATCCGATTGCACAGGCAATCATCAAGGAATCAGGACTCCCGCTTGCCGCCCCGAGCGCAAACCTCTTTAAGCACGTGAGCCCCACGACCGCTGAACATGTTGCGGCACAGCTCGCTGACCGCATCGCAGGCATTGTCGATGGCGGCCCCTGTTCCGTCGGTGTCGAAAGTTCGATTATTTCCCTTGTTGGCGAACCGACCGTCATGCGTCCAGGCGCCATCACGCCTGAAATGTTCAAGGCCATCCTCGGTGAAGTAAAAATCAAGGAATCTACATCCAAGCCGGGCCAGCCGATGCTTGCCCCCGGCCAGTGCGATACACATTACCGCCCACAAGTCCCGCTTTACTACGGCGAAGTTCCAGCAGGCTACCCGCTCCCAGAGCATACCGTGCGCATTGCATTCGGTACACAGCAAGGCCCTGTTCCTGCAACTGTAAATTTGTCAGCAACAGGCGACATGGTCGAAGCGACCTCCAAGCTTTACGCCTACATGCACGACCTAGATACGCCCGATTACGACTTGATACTCGTCGATCCCATCCCGAACACAGGCGTCGGCATGGCACTCAACGACCGTCTCAAGCGTGCCAGCATCAAGACACTGCCGTAAATACAAGATTAAAGTTACCATGGGCGGCATCGCCGCAGTAACTCTTAACTCAAATAGGGAACAGCGGGTAGTGTTCCTTGGTATAGGCTCGCGTGAAAGCGTTGAAATGCCACCATTCACTAGAGAGCATCACCCACCCCGCACGCTTCATGATATTGCGGAGCAAGTTGCGGTTATCGATTTGCAGTTGAGTTAGGCGCCCAGACTTTAAAGCATCAGCCTCGCCCACTGCACCCGCACAACGTTCAAACGAATCAAAGTCGGCGCCCATATCCAGCAAATTGCCAGTGCTATCGGCAATTCCCAAATCAAGCGCAAGCCCGTAATTGTGGAGCCCGCCCGTCTTGCCCGACGAAACGAAATGGCTGTAAGGCGTTCCCGCCACAGATTGTTTTAGAACCGACTGCGCATACATCGGGCGCGCCGCATCAAAAATCACAAGCGTATATCCCGGTAATTCCTTGGCGATAATCGAGAGCGCACGTTTGAGCTTTGGCAAACCGTCTTTATGGATAAATGCACGCTGTATACCGCAATACATATCATGACCGGTCACGTTGTTAAATGTGGCATAGCGCAGGTCCATGCGGAGCCCGCGCATATATGTAATTTCAACCAAATTAGAATCGTGACTGGCGTAATCCACCCATTGCTTTGCCGAAGAGCAATAACGCAAAGGTTTCGCTGGCTTCGGCGGCACAAACAAGCTATCCGTCACATGCGCAAACGAAAGAACTGCAGAAAACGCAATTATCAAAAGAATAGATTGCTTCGTCACTTCGATCCTCGCAATGACAACTAGCGCAACTTCCTACAGTCTACTTCCTACCGCCTACTCATTAAATTCCCAGCTGCACTTCTACACCGAACTGGAAGTAAAGGCCCATGCCCTTTGCAATAAACGGCACGAGGTCATAGCCATTCGCGGTATTCTTGTCATTATCACGAGCAACCCAAGAACGTTCACGTCCATTTTCGGAACCGAGGAACTTAAGCGCAGCAACATCGAGCTTCGAGAAGATGTTGTCGAGTTCAAGATAGAACCTTGCATGCCTAAAGAATCCCTTGGACCTTGTCAAATCCAAATTCACGCGCAAGTCGGTTCTGTACAGATCCGTAAACTTGTTGTAATCCTTGAGTTCTCGAGTTCCGTTCTTTTCATTCGTAGCAGGCTTAATCGCATAGTAGTAAAGCGGTCTGTGCCATGCCGCATGGTGCGTCAAGATGACAGACACAATCGAGTCCTTGCGCGGATAATATCTAAAATGCGACACAACGTCCAAACGGGAATTAGCTTCCCACGGCAACGACTTTCCGCCCTTCAATTCGTATTCACCGTAAACAGAGCTTGCATTCATCGCCATCGAGAAGTGGTGCGACGTCTTCCATTCAAGAGAACCCGATGCGCCCGAAACCCAAGCGTAGTCCACCGGAGTTACATCTTCATAATTTGCAAAAGCTTTCGGCAACGGGAGTAGCGGATCAAAGTAGAAACGTCCAAAGCCCGAGAACTGCGCAACCAAGTACTTAGAGCGGTAGCCAAGTCCAAGCTTAAGAGACGTTCCCGATTCCAAGCGGCCCGTCAAGTCGCCATCGTCAAAATAATGTTTCCAGTCGGCACGGTAAGCGGCATTACCAAAGAGTCTCCAGTAAGCAGAATCCGTTTTGGACAAATTGCGTTCCATATCGAACGAGGCCGTTGGCAATGCCTTATGGTCTGCCGCATCGGCAACAGCACCCACGGAGATGATGTGCTCAGAAAATTCATTCTTCCAGTCAAGCGTTACAGCACCCGACAGAACCCCCGTCTGGTAATCGCTACTTTCTTCGCCACCAGGAATCGGATAGCTGCGTTCAACCATGTGATGTTCATAAAGAACTGCACCACGAAGGCCTGCACCAAAGATATCCGCATTGAAGTCCTTATCTGCACCGGCACTAAGCGTCGTATGCGTCTGGCTATAGCCATCAATAAACGTTCTTGCCGATTCTTCCGAGAGCTTGCCCGAACGGAACCCCGTCGTATCACGCAACGTATCGCTCAGGTGTTCACGCACAAGACCTGCATGGAAGCTAGCTCCGAACTTCGAAGCGTATTCGGCACCGATAACCAAATAGCTTTGGCTACCTTCAATAATATCAATCGAATTGACCGCACCGTACGTAGACGAAGTATCCTGGCTGACCTTATATTCGTCGGAACTGTACAACGTACGCAAAGCCCAAGTCTTGTTGCCAAGCGAATCAGAACCGTTCAACTGCGCATAGATGTCAAACGCAGTAAGGTCAAACGGATCCGAAGACTTCACCTTGCAGTCGTCAGAGCAATCGTCATCGCGCTTGCGGAATTCCGTAAAGAACTTTTCGCCCAGATTCTTGAGCATTTCGCCATCGAGACGACGGAACGCAAAGCGGAAGCTATCCCAAATAAAGAATGGAGCATCAAGTACAACTTCCTGCACGGTAAGCCCAGCAGAACCTCTCAAGCCCCACTCGCCCTTCGTCTGTTCCGGAATGTACTGGATCGAGGTTGCAAGTCCCTGGCCCACCGGACCTTGTCCATAATGGTCATGAACTTCGATACCGCTCAACGTATGCGGATTTATAATAGAAAGGTTGCCCGGGAAACCGACATCCAGGTGGCGCATGTTCGGGATACGGAGACGGCCCAAATGATAAGCAACGTCGCCTGCACGAGAACCGTCATAGTAAAGGGCACTGCTAAAATCCTTCTGTCCTGAAATACCGGGCATCTGGCTCAAGTGTTCCGTCAAGTCAAAACGCATGCCCGCAGCATCTTCGAGCTTTTCAAGTTTCACCGTACGTTCGACTTCCCACTTGACCGGCTCGCCATCACCGATAATCGTGCTTGCCCCGAGATTCGTGACATTCGTGCTAAGCGTTATCACCATGTCCAGAAGGTCAGCATAGTCCTGCAAGTCCACAAAGACGCTATCGAAGCCCTCTTTCTTGAACACGAGCGTCGCATTCTTGGAATCCACAGACAGTTCAAAACGGCCTCGGGAATCAGTCTCCCCGATCCGCTTGCCGGACTTATAAGAAACGGCGACATCCTTGACTGGCAAATCGGATTCCGCTTCAAGGACAACACCAATAATCGTTGTCGGGGATGCAGCGAGAGCCCCAACGACAAGGAACAGGATAAAACAGAAAATTAGGCGAAACTTCATGCTTTCAAAATAGATATTTTACGCAGAAAAAATCACGACAAGCATTCAACATCTTATATTATACGCATGCTTAAAGTTTATTTAGTCCAGTTCGATAGCGCCAAAGGCAACAAAACCGAAAATCTAGCACGCGCAAAGAAGATGATTCTCGACGCAAAGCCCGATGCAGGGAGCCTCGTGCTCCTTCCCGAGATGTTTGCCACAGGGTATGTCCCCGCCGATCTGGACGATGCCGCCGAAGACTTCAGTTCAAACGAGTCTAGCGAAACATCACGCACGCTCTCCGAAGTTTCCACAGCGACCGGCTGTACCATCATGGGGGCAGGCATCACCCGCGCAAGCGACGGTTTTTACAACCACGTGAGCATCTACAAGCCGCGCGAAACCAAGGAATTCTGCGGCTACAACAAGATGAACCTGTTCTTCCCGGAAAAGGAAAGCTTTAAAGCCGGCGAAAATATTAATTTATTTAAATTAAAGGAGATTCCCGATCAAGTCGGGAATGACAATAAGGCAGAATCTGTAAGCTGGACAATAGCTTCGTTCATCTGCTACGACCTGCGATTCCCAGAAATCTTCCGCGAAGCGACCAAAAAAGGCGCAAATTTCATCACGATCCAAGCGGCGTGGCCCGCCAAGAGACGCGCCCACTGGGAAACGCTCATCAAGGCACGAGCCATCGAAAACCAGGTCTATATCGCCGCCGTGAACGCCGTCAGCGAAAGTAGCGACCAAAAGCTCCCGCTTGCGGGCACCTCCCTCATCATTTCGCCAAATGGAGACGTTCTCGCCGAAGGCCCAACCCAACGCGAAATGGTCATTTCGGCCGAGCTAGACCGTGAGGCCGAACGTGATTACCGCAAAAACTTTCCCGTTCTGGATGGTATTGTCCCCCCGGAATTTTTATAATCTCGCCCACCTTAGTGAATTGAATCACACCGCCGTCCATAAGCCCATGGACATCTAGTCAATCCTAATTCGTTGACCATCAATGTGTTACAGAACACAATTTTTATATATTTGCCGAAAAATTTTCTTTCCGGTATTGACATTTTTACCACAGAAAGATTATTTTTATATTACGTCTTTTAAGAAAAAGAGGCTTAATATGGCAACAACAAGTAAAATTGACGAAGCAAAAGAGCTCATCAAAGCAGGGCTCAAGCGCGAGCTGATTTTAAAGATCACCTCCATTTCGGAATACGAGTACAGCCTTATCCAGCGCGAACTCCTCGCCACGGCATAGGTTTGCAACTCATTTTAAACATACCCGCCCAAAAAGCAACCGACGGCGCTTCACGCAAGGCCGCCGTTATCGCCTGTTACAAAGACGGGAGTCTCTTGCTCGACGCAAGGGACAATCTCAAGCCGGCCAGGTTCACCATGCACCCCACTGATAAATTTCCGTGGAGTGAATTCATCGAAAAACTGCTTGCCGCATGGCAACTCTGCGATTACAGCGATGTTCCAGAAGCTTTCAAGCCCGTGAAGCAGATTCCTCCCTTCGTCATTGAAGGTCTTCCACGCGAACCCGTCCCGCAACAGCTAAAAGTCCTAGCTTCGTTGCGATCTCAGGGGTATTTTGCCCCGCTCACAAGTCCCGGAAAATAAAAAAAAGCGTATAAAAAAAGAAGAAAGCGCCCCCTAATCCAAATCGAAGGCACTTTCTTTATTTTTCCAAGGAGAATCCACCCTTCCATCTCCTACGTTTAATATTATATATTATTTTGGTCAAATGGTTTATTATTTAAAAAATATTTTCTGGTCAAAAATTATATATTCGGACTATGAACCTTATCAAGTATTTTAGCAAACAACGTTGGTTCATGGGAAAAAACAGGACCATCACCCGCGTCGACCAAATTGATTCCACAGAAGCTGGCGGTACGCGCATTCGACTTATCAAGGTTTCGTTTGACGACGGAGAAAGCGATATCTATACCGTCATTGACGATGAAAACGCGGCCGGGAAGATTCTCGAAGACGCATTCCTCGATGGTTCCCAACAGTCCGTTTTCGCAGGCGACTCCGGATTTTTCTCGTTTAGAATTACATCGCCATTTTCTAGGGCGGCCCTCACGAGCATCAAGCCCGTATCAAAGGAGCAGAGCAACTCCGCATTTTGCGCGCCCGGCAAGTTTTTCTTCAAGCTATACCGCAGGCTAGAACCGGGGTTACATCCCGAAGCCGAAATTCTAGAAGCGATGAACAAGGCCGACAGCAGCCGCGTCCCGAGACTTTACGCCGTCTGCAATTACAAGGCCAAAGGCGGTGAAGTTTACACGTGGGGAATCCTCGAAGAACATTTCCCGAACGCACTTGACGCCTGGAGCGAATTCTGCAACAACATGGATAGCACAGACGCCTTCCAGCTCGGGATGTCCACCGCGCAGATGCACGAAAGCCTCAAGCGTTTAAGCGGTCCCAAGTACAGCGGCATCGAGCCGCCATTCGACCGATTGCAACAGTTGCTCCAAAACTCCACGGATACCGAGTACGCTCCGCAACTGCGTGAAAAGCTCCCAGAACTGCGCATCCGCTACAGTGACTTGCTCCGCGAGACGTTCAGCGACAAGACTATCAAAAAGCAGCGCATCCACGGGGATTACCACCTCGGGCAAGTGCTGATTACGCAAAGTGCAAATGGCACCAAGCATTTCGAGATTATCGACTTTGAAGGGGAACCCACGCGAAGCCTCGACTACAGGCGCACTATCCGCTCCCCCGCCGTCGATATCGCCGGGATGTTGCGCAGCTTTGCCTATGCAGGCGCCGTCGCGAAGACCGACCCGGCCGAAGCGCAAAAAGCATTTGTCACAGGGTACTCCAAGGTTTCCGGGATTTCTACCGAAGAAATCGAGAAGGAATCCAAGCCCTACATTCTCGCAAAAGCCATCTACGAAGCCTGCTACGAGCTAGAATTCCGCCCCGACTGGTTCTGGATTCCCGCCAAAGCATTGCTAGAGTTATAAGAAAAGCAAATAGGCCCGCGCCGCGGTCACATATTTTTTATATTTGGCGTCATCATGACACCAGAAGAAATGGAACAGTTACTCCGCAAGGACGCAGCAGAGCTCGTCAAGACCGAGCCGCTTTCGAAGTTGATGCTCGAAGAGCAAATCCTTAACCGCAAGAACTTTGCGGATATGCTTGGAGTAACCCTCGCCTGTCAGCTCGCCGGTGAAGTCATCGACCGCGCAGAACTCGAGAAGATGTTCCGCGTCATGTACGAAAAGTATCCCAACTTGCTCATTTGCGCGACAAAGGACTTGCACGCAACGGTCCTCCGCGACCCCGCTTGCACGGGCCCCCTCGAACCTCTACTGTTCTTCAAGGGTTTCCAAGGATTGCAAGCCTACCGCGTAGCCCATATCCTTTATGAAGAAGGCCGCCACTTCCCGGCCAAGATGCTCCAGAGCATCATCAGCCGCAAGTTCGGCATGGACATCCACCCGGCTGCAAAGATTGGCCACGGACTTTTGGTGGACCACGCCACAAATATCGTCATCGGTGAAACAGCAACCGTCGGCAACAACGTGAGCTTTTTGCACGGCGTGACCTTGGGTGGAACCGGTAACGAAATCGGCGACCGTCACCCGAAAATCGGAAACGGCGTGATGCTCGGCGCACACGCTCAGTTGCTCGGCAACATCCACATCGGAGACGGCGCAAAGATTGGCGCTGGCGCCGTGGTGCTTTGCGATGTTCCTGCTCACACGACTTATGCAGGCGTCCCGGCCGTTCAAGTGGGCCACCCGCACGACGACATGCCGAGCTTCAACATGCAGCAAGACTTTACGCGCGACAAAAACTAAACGGAAGAACGCCCAAGGGCTACAGACGAAAGACGAGAGCGCAGGGGGCATCGCATGAAGAAAAGCGACAAAATCAAATTCATTGGCGATAAGCTGGACGAACTATACCCTAGTCCACCCATCCCGCTAGATTTTACAAGCCCATTCACGCTCCTCGTGGCCGTTGTATTAAGCGCTCAATGTACAGACATCCGCGTAAACCAGGTGACTGCGGTCCTCTTCAAAGAAGCAAACACTCCCGCCAAGATGATCAAGCTCGGTGTAGACCGCATTGCCGAAATCATCAAGCCTTGCGGTTTCTTTAACACCAAAAGCGTAAACATTTTCAAGCTCTCGCAAGCGCTCGTCGAAAAGTTCAAAGGCGAAGTCCCGCACACATTCGAAGAACTCGAAAGCCTCCCTGGAGTCGGACATAAGACGGCGAGCGTCATCATGAGTCACATCTTTAAGCTCCCAGCATTCCCGGTCGACACGCACATTCATCGCCTCGCTGAACGCTGGGGATTAAGCGACGGTTCAAGTGTTGAAAAGACCGAAGAAGATTTAAAAAAAGCTTTTCCCAAAGAAGAATGGGAAAAGCGTCATTTGCAAATCATTTATTTTGGGCGCAACTACTGCAAAGCGCGCGGGCATAAAGATGAAGAATGCCCAATTTGCTCTGTAGTGAAAAAGCGCGGATAGGATTGCGGCAATTCCGCCCCGAGATAGCCTTACCTTCTACGCGATGGAGGCGGAGGAGGCGCATTACGCGGACGATCGGAACGGCGCGAATTCCAACGTTTGTCCTCATCATCGTTCGAGCTAGAAGCCTGCGGCGGAGGTGGTGCCGGGCGCTTGTAATTCGGCGGTGGCGGAGGCGCCGGTCGAGAATTATTCGAAGATGCCTGAACTGAAGGCGATGATTTTCTCAAGACATTTGACTGCTGAGGAGCAGCTGTCGCAGAGCGCCAGTTGTTAGAAGGCGGCATTGGCGCAGGAGACGAAGAATGCCAGGTTCCATTGCGCGGACGCGGAGGAGGCGGATTGTTAAAACGCGGCCCCGTAGCAGGTCTTGCCCTTACACGGTGACGCGGAGGCGGTGCATAACGGTGCGGATGGCGGTAATGCGGGCGGCGGTGTACCCAATCGTAATAGAACGGATCCCAGCCCCAGTAAACGAGACCGGCCCCAGTCCAAACGCCATTCACATAGCGCAAGCGGAAACTACCGTCCGAAACAACGTAATAGACAACACGCGGGTCGTATTCCGGAACGTACACATATTCTTCGCGAACCGGCTGAATCGACACGTTATCATCAACCTTCACAGCAATCTTATCATCACTATTCAAATAGCCATTCTTGTGGGCAACCTTGCGCATTCTCTGCACAGCATCCATCACATCGGCTTTTTGCATTTCGACCGCTTCGCCGAGCTGGTTTGCCCACGTCGCATATTTTGCAAGCTTGCGGAGGACATCCGGGAACGGGATAAGCGCAATCACCGACTCATCGTAATCGAGTTCGGCTCGTTCAATTGCAGCCGCCAAATCATCACCCTTCAAATGGCGATTTGCAGTTGCAAATGCAGATGCACTTGGAAGGTCTTCGCCATGCGTTGTCGCATCCAATACGTGCACCAAGAGCGGGTCCGGATAAAGCGCAATCGTCGAAACGAGCGTATCCAGTTCCGAAGGCGTATAGCGCGTCTGGGCGTTCGCCAATCCTGCCAAAAGAAACACCAATGGCAGAACGTATTTTAACGTCTTTTTAAACATAGGAACCTCCTTATCCTTAAAATACATCTTATTAGATGCCGCCGACCACCCCTTGGTTTCAAGATTATCCAAAAACTACTTTTGATTTGCCCAAATCAAGTAATCCTTGAGGCCCTCGATTTGCTTTTTATCCAACTGGAACGATGCTGTCGGATAATCCAGAAGGAGCATATCGTAAAAAACGAATTCATCCAACTTATCCGCTTCAATAACCTTAACAAGCCTTTTCAGTACGTCAACGGAATCTACAAGAGCCTTATCGCCTATAAACGGAAGGAACCCCATCAAGCATTCCCTATACATTGCTTGAGGCATTGAATACTTTTTTGCCTTCGCCTTATACACGGGTTCATAAAACCATGCCGCTTGAACAAATGCATAATACGACCAAATCGAGTCGGCAACAATATTCACATTCCCCGTAACAGAATCCCTGGACATCCTTACCTGTGGGTTAAAAGTCCAATTCTTAATATTCAAGCCATTTAATCCGTAAATTTCCTTGCGCAACGCTTCCAATCGCGGGTTATTGCGGTTCAGGACTTTTGCAATAGAAATTTCATCAAGAGCTTTTTCCTTTTGGCCCTTGATTTTATAGACATCGGCAAGCAACCAGTGTGCGAGAAAATCCACATAGTTTGCCTCAATCGCCTTTTTATACCAAAGTTCAGCCTTGTCCCAATTTTCTTCGATCCCGTAAGTCTGACCAATATAGGTTATAGCGCTATACAATTTCGGATCCTCTTGCAAAGCGAGCGTGTAGGCATCACGAGCCTTGGCATACTGATGGGACCCAAAATAATTTTCAGCCTTGTCGAGTAATTTTTTAGCCTCGCCCGTAGCCTTAATCGCTTTCACATCATAGCTATCGCCCTTTTTCTCACGGTAGACCGGGTAGTTTATCAGCCGACTTCGATCAGGCACTGGAATTGGTTTTTCCAAATATTTTAACGAGTAAAGAGTTTTTGACTCTTTAATGATTTCCATCGCCTCTTGCAAAGGATTTTCATCTTTGGCAAATGAAAGCGCCACAAGCGCACATATCAAAATCAGAATTTTACTTTTCATAGATCACATTCCTTCTTAGTTTAGTCTACTAAAACAAAATACAAAATAATCACAATAAAACAAAAGACCCCGGCGATTAAGCCGAGGTACTTAATGGATCCCCTACGCTTCGCTTCGAGGATGACGTCCAAGGACGTCAATTACTTTGTCGGGTTGAAGCTGTCCTTCAAACCAACAGTTCTGTTGAACACGAGGTGACCCGGCTTGGAGTCTTCGCTATCGAGGCAGAAGTAGCCCTGACGCATGAACTGGAAGCGGTCTTCGAGCTTGGCGTCGGCGAGAGCGGGTTCCACCTTGGCCTGCTTCACGACCATGGAATTCGGGTTCAGGTAATCGTGCCAATCTTCGCCTTCCGGGACCTGAGCAGGATCTTCGAGCGTGAACAAGTTATCAATGAGGCGCACTTCGGCATCCACAGCGTGTGCTGCAGAGACCCAGTGGATCGTGCCCTTGACCTTGCGGCCATCCGGAGATTCGCCACCCTTGCTGAGCGGGTCATAGACGCAGTGGATTACCTTGACCTTGCCGTCTGCATCCTTTTCGACGCTCTTGCAAGTGACAAAGTAAGCGCCCTTGAGGCGGACTTCGCCTTCCGGCTTCAAGCGGAAGTACTTCTTCGGCGGTTCCTCCATAAAGTCGTCTGCTTCGATGTAGAGTTCACCGCTGAACGGCACCTTGCGGGTTCCTGCGTTCGGGTCGTTCGGGTTGTTCTCGACTTCGATCATTTCGACCTTGTCTGCTTCCCAGTTGTCAATCACGAGCTTGACCGGATCAATCACGGCCATCACGCGGTTAGCGGTCTGGTTCAATTCTTCGCGGATGCAGAAGTAAAGGAGGTTCACATCGACCATGGAGTCGGCCTTGGAAACACCGATGCGGCTGCAGAACTCGCGGATGGAGCTCGGGGTAAAGCCACGGCGACGGAAACCACAAACGGTCGGCATACGCGGGTCGTTCCAGCCAAGCACAGCCTTTGTCTGCACAAGTTCGAGGAGCTTCCTCTTACTCATCATCGTGTACGTGAGGTTCAAGCGAGCAAATTCAATCTGCTGCGGACGGTTCTGCAAACCAAGTTCAATGAGGAACCAGTCATAAAGCGGACGGTGGGCTTCGAACTCGAGCGTGCAGATGGAGTGCGTGATGCCTTCGATCCAGTCGCTGATCGGGTGGGCAAAGTCGTACATCGGGTAGATGCACCACTTGTCGCCAGTGCGATGGTGCGTGCAATGCTTGATGCGGTAAATGACCGGGTCGCGCATGTTCATGTTCGGGCTTGCGAGGTCGACCTTGGCACGGAGGCACTTTTCACCGTCGGCGTACTTGCCGTCGCGCATTTCGTGGAAGAGCTTCATGTTCTCTTCGACGCTGCGGTCGCGGTAGGGGCTCGGGCGAGAAGGCTTACCGGCATCGTTGCCACGGTATTCCTGCATTTCGTCGCGAGTCAAATCTTCGACGTAAGCCTTGCCCATTTCAATCATCTTTTCGGCAAAGGCGTAAATCTGGTCGTAGTAGTCGCTTGCGAAAAATTCTTCTTTCCATTCAAAGCCGAGCCACTTCACGTCTTCGCGGATGGAATCGACGTATTCCACATCTTCCTTGGTCGGGTTCGTGTCGTCGAAGCGGAGGTTCGTAAAGCCGCCGAACTTTTTAGCAGTGCCGAAGTTCAAGCAGATGGACTTGGCGTGTCCAATGTGAATATAGCCGTTCGGTTCGGGCGGGAAACGCGTCAGCACGTGATCGCGCTTGCCGGTCTGGAGGTCGTTAACGATAATGTCCTGAATAAAATTCGAAGATTCGGGGATTTCCATAACAGGGTCCTTTTAAAATTTTACGAGGGAAATTTAGAAAATAGACGAGAGACGAGAGACGAGAGACGAGAGGAAATAGTGGCAATATAAGGTTATAGAGCAAGTTTTTTTTAAAATACACCTCCATCAGCGTACAACTTGCAATTCCATATAAATGATGAATTTTACATCCGCTAAAACTATTTAATGATTATATTAAAGATATGAAGTGTTTGTATTCCATGTTATTGCTGTTGTCTTTAGGGGGATTCGGCTTTGCCGCAGTAGGCGACACACGGACCATCACCTATAACTTGAACGGGGGTGTAAACAACCCTGCGAACCCGGATAGCTACGTTGTCGTAAAGGACACGAGTAGCGACTTTTACTCATCCGTAATATCAGACACATGCAAGATTACACTCCTCGAGCCGATCCGCGAAGGTTCCCGGTTTCTGGGCTGGTTTAAAGAAGCTTCCACCGGTATTTTTTACGACGCTCCCCAAAAAAGTATATCCCGTTGCAGTGGAGACCAATACACGCTAACAGCGCTTTGGGCCCCTGCAGTCAAGGAACCCCAGTTAAGTGTTGACAGCTGTTACCAAATCACCTCCAAGGAGGAACTTTACGCCATCCCCAAACTTTCCACCTTTGCTTGCATAGAACTCCAGAACGATATCGTGGTCAATGAAAATCTGCTGGATGCGGAAGGGAACCCAGACTCCACCCGCAATGACATCATGTACTGGCAGCCTTTTGCATTTGGCGGAATAATTGAGGGCAACGGCCACACCATTTCGGGGCTTTATACAAAAAAACAGTATGAAGCCGGGTTTTTCTCTAAGCTTTATGAAGGCGCCGGCAAGCCCCCCGTCGTAAGGAACTTGGGTATTAAGGATTCCTATTTTGAAGGTACCCGTTATGCAGGAGGTATTGTCGGCTATATAGACCAGTCGGCGCTTCTTGTCAATGTTTTTAGCGAGGCGACGGTTGTCGCGCGCGGTAACGCCGGCGGCATTGCCGGTGCAATTATAAGCGAGGAAGACTGGTCGTGCCTTTGTGCTCCGCCTCCCTTGTCAAAGCCTGCCCTAGCAAAGCCCGAATGGCCCACTATGACCCCGAGTAACGTGACTCAGATTATCAACGCCTACAATGCGGGCCGCATTACCGGTGAATCTAGTTATAAGGACGGAGTCGGAGGTATTGTCGGGGAAGCGCAGGATTTTATCCTCGAGAACGTATTTAACGTTGGAACCATTTCTGACAGAGGCGATGCTATTTTTGGTTTCCAAAATCTTCAAAGGTGTTTCTACGACAGTTCCCGCCACCATGTTGAAATCAAGAACGCCTACTATGCCGGCGATGCGACTGCCAAATACGGTGGATCAAAAGCGACAGCGAACGAATTCAAGGACGGGACCGTTCTAGGAAAATTGCAGGAGGGTTCCTATGGCGCCGCATGGGAACAAAACATAGGCATGGATCCGCATCCTGTTTTAAGTTCCAAAGTGAAGTATTACCTTGACTATAAACTGAACGGTGGCACGAACAGCGATAAAAACCCCAAGTATTACACAAACGATTCCGCTGTTATTTTGGCAAGCCCCACAAAGCAGGGCGACACCTTTGAAGGATGGTTCACCGACAATCTGTATAAAGAAAGAATCGATACAATTAAGGTTGGAACAAAAAAATACTACACCCTTTACGCCAAGTGGGAAAGCGAGTACTTTGTGACCTATGTAGCCAATGGTAGCTTAAATTTTGGAATCAATCCCTTGCGCTGGTCCGCGGATTCTGCGACCTATACATTAAAGGGACTAGAAAAAATAGGATACACTTTTGACGGCTGGTATGCCGATTCCACGTTTAAAACGCCTGTGAAGGAACTTACACCGGATCGCCACGATGATATTACATTATACGCAAAGTGGGTGGCGAACAACTATAAAATCACTTACCATTTGAATGGCGGGGTGAATAACACCGACAATCCGGCGACATTTAATTTTGATGTCATCACGACCTTAAAAGAACCAACTCGTGAAGGCTTTGTTTTTGTAGGCTGGTTTGATAAACTCACCTATGCTAATGAAATAAAAGATTTCCCGCAAACGGACTACTTCAGCCGCGATTTCGACCTTTATGCACATTGGTACCCTGAACCCAAGAAACCCGCCACAAATGAAAGTGGTTGTTACATCATCTCGGATCGCAATGAGTTGTACTGGTTTGCGCTGTATACGAGCAAAAAGCTCGATAGCGCCAAAGTTACAGAAACCCACCCCTGCGCCTGGCAAAAAAACGATATTGTCGTGAACGAATCCCTCTTGGACGGGAGCGGCAATTGGGTGGACGGAATTGTACTGTGGCAGCCCATTGGTGTGCTGAGCAGAGGCGAAACGACTCCTGTTTACTATGCCAACAACCATAGTATTTCGGGACTATTCATCAACGATTATTACAGCCAAGGCGTATGGGAGGAATTCTTCTGGCCGGCGGAGAATAAAGGCACATATCCAAAATTCTTAAATAGTTGCGTCAACACAAACAATGGAACCATCTGGTCGGAAAGAATTGGAAGGAAATCGCTTCGCGCGATTTCCAAGGGACCGTCGTTCGGTGTCAAAGTCGCAGGTCGGACATTGCAAGTCTATGGCGCCAAGACAGGCGCAAAGGGAAACGTTTTCGACATGCAGGGCCGGGTCATTTACAATAGGCAGGTGAATGCAACCGGAAATGTTGCGTTCGAAATGCGTCGTGCCGGCAATTATCTGGTTCAAGCGGGTAATCAAGTGCACAGAATCAATGTAAAATAGAGCCTTGATTTCTAACTTTCTCACCCGAGATGGCAAATATTGGATATAGTTTTTTAATGGTACTGGCGGCATTTCTGTGGGGTTCCACATTTGTCGCCCAAATCGAAGGCAACGACGTCGGTCCGTTCGCATTCGTGTGCATGCGAAATTTCATCGCGACAGGTGTCCTTTTCGGACTGGCGAAGGTATTGGACAAATTCAACAAAAGCCCTAGAAAGCCGAAAACGAAAGAAGAAAATCGAGCTCTCTGGAAGGCGGGCCTGATTTGTGGACTTACGCTTTTCTTTGGGATGAACTTGCAACAGACGGGGCTTTTTCTCGGATGTTCCGCCGGAAAGGCGGGGTTCCTCACCGCGTGCTACATCATTTTCGTCCCGATTCTAAGCACATTTTTCGGCAAGAAGATTTCCCCCAAGATTTGGCTTTGCGTTGCCATTACGCTTGAAGGGCTTTACCTGCTCTGCATCAAAGAAGATTTTACCATCCAGCCATCCGATATTATCCTATTGCTTTGCGCGCTCGCCTTTGCGGCTCACATTCTCGTCGTCGGAAAGTACGGCCCTTACATGGACAATGTGAGACTTTCAGCAATACAGTTTCTCGTGGTCGCAACACTTTCCATTTTCCCGATGTTTTTCGTGGACTTGAAAGGAAATTTTGCGGGGTTTGGCACGGTGATAGACGTCTATTCGCATTTCAAGCCGTGGATTCCGCTTTTGTACGCCGCCATCCTTTCGAGCGGTGTGGCGTTCACATTGCAAATTGTCGCGCAAAACAAATTAAGGCCCACCATAGCATCGCTATTGATGAGCCTTGAATCTGTATTTTCCGTGATTTCTGGATGGGTGATGCTCGGTGAGCGATTCACCCTTCAAGAAGGAATCGGATGCGTGCTAATGTTCACCGCCGTCATCCTGGCACAAGTCAATATAAAACGCAAAGGAGATTCCCGATTAAATCGGGAATGACAAATTATTCACCATCCTTCTTGGCACGCTTTTTAATCATCACGAGCGTACCAAAAGTCAGCAGAAAACCGAATAGCAGCGAAAGTACTGCGCTGCGTGTAAAGCCTGCGACAATGTAGGTGACAAATGAAATTGCGGCTACGACAAGCACGTACGGGATTTGCGTATTGACGTGATTCACGTGATTGCATTCTGCACCCGCACTTGCCATAATCGTCGTATCCGAAATCGGAGAGCTGTGGTCTCCGCAAACGGCACCCGCCATACAAGCCGAAATCGAGATGACCATGAGGCTATAATCCACACCGCCAAATGCCGCTACGACAATCGGGATGAGGATGCCGAACGTGCCCCAAGAAGTTCCCGTTGCAAAAGCGAGGAAAGCAGCAATCACAAAGATAATCGCCGGCATGAAGTTCATAAACCCTGCGGCGCCGCCCTTTACAAGGCCAGCCACAAATTCCTTTGCGCCGAGCGCATCGGTCGTGCCCTTGAGTGTCCATGCCAAAGCCAAAATCAAAATTGCAGGTACCATTGCCTTGAAGCCATCCGGCAAGCAAGCCATGCTATGACTGAAGCGCAACACACGGCGGCTCATGTAGAAGCAAACGGTAAAGACAAATGCGCCAAACGAACCAATCGCAAGACCGACAGACGCATCGCTAGAAGCGAACGCATCGACAAAGCCTTTCGCCGCATCGCCTGAAGCAAAATAACCGCCCGTATAAATCATGCCAAGCACGCAGAACACAATCAAAGATGCAATTGGCATGACAAGATCCAGGACTCCGCCTTTCGTCGATGTAAAATTCATTTCTTCCAGGTTTCCGCCAACAGCGTTTGTATGCATTTCATACTTTTTCATCGGGCCGATATTCACATTCCAGATAACAACCAGAAAAAGCGTAAGGATCGTCAAGAGGGCATAAAAGTTAAACGGAATTGCCTTGATGAAAAGCGTAAGGCCATCCTCTCCTTCCACGAATCCCGAAACTGCAGCGGCCCAAGAGCTGATAGGTGCAATGATGCAAATCGGAGCGGCCGTCGAATCGATCAAGTATGCAAGCTTTTCGTGGCTCACCTTATAACGATCCGTCACCGGGCGCATCACACTACCGACCGTGAGACAGTTGAAATAGTCATCGATAAAAATCAAGATGCCAAAGCAAACCGTTGCAATCTGCGCACCGACTTTTGACTTGATGTGCGCCTTGGCCCAGTTGCCAAACGCGGCAGAACCACCCGCTCTGTTCATGAGCGCCACCATTGCACCCAACATAACAAGGAATATGAGAATGCCCACGTTATAAGGGTCTGCGACCTTTGCAATCAAGCCATTTTTGAAAACGGCATCGAAGAATCCCGAGCCTGTTCCTTGGCAAAGAAGAAGTCCACCGACAATGACGCCCACAAAAAGCGACGAGTAAACTTCTTTACTGACAAGGGCGAGAATAATCGCGACAAGAGCCGGCACGAGAGCCCAGAAAGTTCCATAAGCCATTATTGTATTTGTGGCCTGTTCCATAAATTACTGTTCCTCTGGATTTAAGGATTTGAGCGGATTTTTAATTCCTGCATTTTCCAATTTTTGCAAGACTTCAATAACATAATCAATCGCATCCAAAGAATGCGAACTCGCGTACATTCTCAAGTCAGAAAGTGCATAGATAGCCCTCTGGTTGTTCATTTCTTTTTCCGACATAAAATTCTCCTTTGCATTTTTCAAAAAAATACCTAAAAAATCTAATTATTGCACGAGAATAAAATGGCGTGAACGACGCAATTCATACTACTTTTAGAAATAACTCGATCCTTCGGGCATTCGCCCTCAGGATGACGTTGCAAATGTTCTATATTATAGGCGGGGTGCCTGCACACAATACGCAGGCTGAGATTATACCCCTTGAACTTGGTTCGTAATTGAACAAAAGGAACGAATATGTCTGAATCCAACGGCTTTTTCAAGCCTTTTCCGCAGTCTCGCAAGATTTATGTCCCCGGCAAGATTTTCCCGGATTTGAAAGTCGCCATGCGCGAAATTTCGCTCGACGACCCGAAATGCCCTGTGCTCCCTGTTTACGATACGAGTGGCGCTTATGGCGACCCCGACAAGACGATTGATGTAAAGAAAGGACTTGAACGCATTCGTGAACCGTGGATCCGCGAACGCTTGGAAAAAGACGGCGCCCACAAGACTCAGATGCAGTACGCCCGCGAAGGCGTGATTACTCGCGAAATGGAATACGTCGCCATCCGCGAAAACCAGAAGATGGACGAAATTTTTGGCAGTAGCGGTGACGCCATCACGCCGGAATTCGTGCGCAAGGAACTCGCCGAAGGCCGCGCCATCATCCCTGCCAACGTAAACCACCCGGAATGCGAACCGATGATCATCGGCCGTAACTTCCTCACAAAAATCAATTCCAACATCGGTAACTCTTCTGTCGCTTCTTCCATTGAACAGGAAGTCGAAAAGATGGTCTGGTCCGTACGCTGGGGTGCCGATACGGTGATGGACCTCTCGACCGGCAAGGACATTCACGAAACACGCGAATGGATTTTGCGCAACAGCCCGGTACCTATAGGAACAGTGCCGATGTACCAGGCTCTCGAAAAGGTGAACGGCATTGCCGACGACCTCACGTGGGAAGTGTTCCGCGATACGCTTATTGAACAGGCAGAACAGGGCGTCGACTACTTTACAATCCACGCAGGACTTTTGCTCAAGTACATTCCGTTTGCCTTGGAACGCACGACAGGCATCGTAAGCCGTGGCGGTTCTATCATCGCCCGCTGGTGCATGGTCCACAAGCAAGAGAACTTCCTTTACACGCACTTCGACGAAATCTGCGACATTCTCGCCAAATACGACGTTTGCGTTTCTTTGGGCGATGGGCTGCGTCCGGGTTCCATTGCAGATGCAAACGACATGGCCCAGTTCTCCGAACTCGATACGCTCGGTGAACTCACCGAAATTGCATGGAAGAAGGGCGTTCAGGTCATCATTGAAGGTCCGGGTCACGTGCCGATGCACAAGATTCGCGAAAACATGGACCGCCAGATTGAAATGTGCCACAACGCACCGTTCTACACGCTTGGCCCTCTCACGACAGATATTGCTCCGGGTTACGACCACATCACGTCTGCTATCGGTGCTGCAATGATAGGCTGGTTCGGTACCGCCATGCTCTGCTACGTGACGCCGAAGGAACACTTGGGCCTCCCGGACAAGAATGACGTGCGTGAAGGCGTGGTGACATACAAGCTCGCCGCCCATGCAGCAGACCTTGCCAAGGGCCACTTTGCCGCTCACTTCCGCGATGACGCGCTTTCGCGCGCCCGTTTCAGCTTCCGCTGGAACGACCAATTCGCGCTTTCGCTCGACCCGGAACGCGCCGTAGAATTCCACGATGAAACGCTCCCGGGCAACAACGCAAAGTCCTCGCACTTCTGCTCGATGTGCGGTCCGAAGTTCTGCTCGATGCGCATTTCTAAAGACATTCAGGAATACGTAAAAACCGGCAAGCTCGACCCGAATAGCGACCCGCTGAAGTAAACTGAAACTCACCAAACCACTCGAGAGAATTGGAGGTGTCCATGGAAAACGGAAAGAAAATTCTTAACGACTTCGTAAAGAGCAAATTCGCCGACCAGAATGAACTGAAGAAGGCTTTGTTCCAAGCAGGCGTTGCCGCGCTTGACGAAGGCTGGACGTTCATGGACGCCACATTCCAGCTCGGTGGCAAAGCTCGCGACGAGGGGCTCTCGGCAGACGATGTCGAGAAGATTTTGCGCAACGCCTTCTCTGAAGAAAAACGCCGTACCGAACGCGAAGCCGAACAAAAGGCAGCCGCTCAAGCCGCAGCGCAACCCGCACAAGCTCCACAGGCCCAAGCCGCCCAAGCCCAGCCGGGCATGGCTCCAGGCTATGCCGCCATGGGCCCAACCGTCATCTCACCCATTTCGGCAACAATGATGCAGCAGATGATTGCGCTCGGTCTCGACAACCAGTCTCTTGAGCTGTTGCAGAACTTCAAGATTGACCCCGAAGCTCTCTCGATTCCATGGCCCGCCCCTGACTGGCGCAAAGACTTTGCAAAGCTCTTGGCGGCAACGTTCAAGCCCGACGAAACAGTTGAATTCAAGATTTCGAACACGCCATCAGGTTCTCGCGAAATAGTCTCGAAGATTATCGCGCAAGACGAAGCGCTCAAGAAAATCATGAAGCAGCTCGACGGTCCGGACGGAGCGCTCCTCACGATTAACGCAGTGAAAGGCGGCGCCGACGCGACCGACGAAAGCTGGCATTACCGTTACGTTGTCGTAGACAACCCGAAGATGACGCTCGCGAAACAGCTCGCTTACTACAAGGCCTTGAATCTCCCCTGCGCCGCCCTTGTAAACACGGGCGCAAACTCCGTGCAGGCCTGGATCAAGATTGAAGCGCATGACCAGGAAGAATACAAAGAACGCGTAGACTTCCTTTTCCAGACGCTTGAATCGCAAGGCTTTAAAGTCGATGACGGCAACCGCAATCCAAACCAGATGGTCCGCATGCCAGGCGTGCTCCGCAACGGCAAGCAACAGTACCTCATCACACTGGAACAAGGCGCCAAGAATTTCACGGAATGGCGCGAATGGGCGGAATACTCACTTGACGGAAAGCCGCTTGTAGAACTTGCTAGCGATAGCGAAGAAGCCCCGAAAAAAGACGTTACCATTATCGAGAACGTGCTCCGCGCTGGTGAATTTTTCTTGTTCACAGCCCCGCCGAAAAGCGGAAAGTCGCTTGCACTCATGGACATGGCGCTTTCCATTTGCCACGGCGAAGACTGGCTCGGCAACACGACAAATGCAAACGACGTTCTGTACATCAACTTGGAACTCACCAAGTCCGTGTTCTTGAACCGTCTCTTTTTGCTTGGCGAAAAACGCAACCTCCAGCCGAACACGCCCAAATTCGGTTTCTTGAACCTCCGCGGCACAGCGCTTACACCGCTTGAAATCGCACAGCTCATCGCAAAGCGCATCCAAGGCGCCAAGAAGCTCGAAAATCACGATTACAAGGTCGTCGTGATTGACCCGATATCTGCCGTTTTGCACAACCCGAAGTCTTCAAGACTCAGCGGCTCCCCGCACCAGATTCTGATGCAAATGGTCGATTCGATTATCGCCCTCACAGGTTGCGCCGTCGTGACTTCCACGAACATAGGCGAATACCCCTACCTCGAATCCCGCGCCGATAGCGTCATTTCGCTCACGCCGGTTGAAGGTAGCCTGAACACGTACCAGATTAAAGGCTCGTTCCGCGAATTCCCGAAGACTCTCGCCCGCGAATGCTCCTGGATTTATCCTAGATTTATAGTTTAAACATTCAACACGATTATAAAGATGTACAAACAGAACAATCGTTTTTCACGCCGCTCCGAAGGGAGCATTGCCCGTAACACCATGGGCAACAGAATCGGCAAACCCCTCGCCGGAGGCAAGTTCCACGCTTCCAGAAAATCCGATGTCCGCAAGGACGATGAACTCGAAGAAAAGAAGGCAAAGGCCGAAAAGCCTGTTGTCCGCAAAATTCTTTCGTTCGACGACATCAAGACCCAAGTTGCCGCATGGATGGAAAACGACCGCATTCCGGGAAAGTTGCAAGCCTGGTTCACCGCTGATGCAACTCCTGAGAATTCCGACTGGAGAATCGTCAAGGAATACCACGGCGCCCAGGAAAACCTGGTCATCGACGCTCCGTCCCGCGACATGAAGCCGATTGAGCTCGTGAGCCGCGTCTTGGAACAGCTCCACAAGGAACATTTGCGCATTTTCAAAAAGGCATTGCGCCAAATCTGGTTCCGCGCCACAGGCGACGGACGCTTTGCGCTCCTCGTACAAGTGAACGTCAAAGGCAAGATTTCGGCACACGGCTACAAGACATTCGTCGACTTTATCGAACGCAACTGCCCCGAAGTTATCAGCTGCCACCAGATCCAGTGCTTGCCGGACCGTCTCTTTGACCCTGCCGATGCCCAGGGCATGAAGGTCGAAGCCAAGTGTTCCTTCGGCAGTAGCTTTATGCCGATTGCATCGACCGGCTTTAGTATGCACGTTCTCGACTGGACGCCGCGCATCAAGGATGCATGGCTCAACCTCCCTGTTCGCATCAAGGACGCCATCCACCCGAACCGCGAAGACCGTTTCTTTGAATTCTGCTCCGGCTCCTCTTACGTTTCGGCATCGCTCGCCCCATTCTTCAAGCAAGTCGAATCGCTCGACTGCCGCGAAGTGGCGATGCAGTCTTCCAAGCTGAACATCCGCAATGTCGCAACGCAAAACATGCGTTTCCACCGTAGCCACCTGGACGCCAATTTCGTCTCGAAATTCTTCTCAAAGAGCGATAACGCCGAAGGCCGCTGGACGTTCTACCTCAATCTGAGCGCAAACGACACGTTGACATCGGAAATGATCCTCACGCTCGCCGGTTCCCGCCCCGAACGCATCCTTTTGCAGACCGGGAATCTCGAAACCGCCTCCAAGGCCATCAAGGCTTTCCGTAACGAGGGCTATATGCTCCGCAAGAACATCCCGCTCTACATGGAACCGGGCCGTGGCACCTTCGAAATTCTCTTCTTGTTCGTGCCGGATAGAGTAGGCATTTTGGGCCAGAACCCCGCCCTTGCACACCGTTCTCGCAATATCCAGCGTCCGAAAGAACGCCCCATGCGCTCGAATTCGTCGGATATTCCGCATTTTGTGCAAAAAACGCCCTCTTTTAAGCAAAGAAAAGATTAAATTATTTAACAAATACCAAAATTTTGCTTAGGGAATAGTATGCGATTTTTAAAATGTGCTTCGATCTGTCTTGGTCTTTCGGCTCTGATTGCATCTGCCTACGTGGTTAAAAAAGGCGATACCCTCTGGGACTTGAGCGCCGAGTTTTTAAACGATCCGTTCGCATGGCCGGACCTCTGGGAAAACAATAGGCACATTGAAGACCCGCACTGGATTTATCCGGGCGACTCCATCTATTTAGGCGAGGGCATCAAGGACGACGGTTACCGTCTCCCGAAAACAAGACCGTGCGAAGGTGCGGTTGCCGATTCCAACTTGCCCAAGGGTATTACCTCTGTCGGTTGTGACGAACGTGACGCCCGCAACGGAGACTTCGAGAACATGCTCGGCAACCTCCGCGACAAGGACAAGAAGCACAAGACGAAAAAGGCCGCAGACACTTACCTTTACAAGAAGCGCCCGGCTCCGAAGATTTTCAACGGCTACTACCAGATTTTGGCCCCAGAAATCTACTCCATTGATTCCATCAAGAAGGACCAGCGTTTCTTCTCCATCCGCTCCGGAGAAAAGAAGGAACCCATCATCCACATTCCTGAATCCGAAGTCATCGTAGGCATTGGCAGCAAGACAAACGCAAGCCTCAAGAAGGGTGACCTTGTCGAAATTTTGGAAGCACGAGCCATTGAAGTCCCGACCCACAAGGGCAAGAGCTTTGACAACTACGCACTGGTAAGGCTTACCGGTTATGCAAAGATTACCGCCATTGGCGATACTCTTTCCAGAGCAAAAATTGTCCAGAGCTTCAGGGAAATCAAGATGGACCATTCCAAGGCCCGCTTAAAGCAGCCCCTCAACATTTTGAACGTCACTGGTTACACCGCAGTCCCAGAAGCCAAGATCGAAGAAATGGCAATGCTCCGCTATACCATGGACCCGATGCTCATCATTGGCGCTTACGCCTACGTTCTAGTCGACAAGGGCGAAAACCAGGGCTTCAACACGGGTAACGCCATTGCCATCTGGGAAGAAGACAAGTCCGATGCAAGCCTCCCGCCGAGACTCCTTGGCCGCGGTATCATTGCAAGAGCTACCCCGAATGAATCTACGGTTCTCGTTCGCGAAGTCTATTCGAACAGCCGCCGTATTGAAGTTGGACACAAGGTATCCATAACACATCAGGCAAACTTGGCACAGTGACTAAGAACTTATTGATTATCATCGGTGTTGCGATTTCACTTTTGGCCATTCTCATGGCAGGAAGTGTTCTTATACTGATTTTTCCTGAATTGTCGGCGCATATTCCATTTTAAGGAAATGGACGCCAATGCGGATATCTCGTAGCAATCTTCTCTTTCTTTCCTTTTTTGCAGGGGGAATTGTCCTACCCACGGCAATTCTCTCGTTCTTGAGCGTTAGAAACATCCAGAACGAAGCGTTCCTTGCACAAAAGAACTTCAGCGAAAGCGTTGCGACTTTCCGCGAGCAATGCGAATCGACCATCAGCAAGGAACAGAGCAAGATTTTCCAGGAAGTCAAGTCGGCATCGCTGTACCTTTATGAACAGCCCCATAGCCTTTTGGACTTCGGAAACGCAACGCAGTTCAAGACCGTAAACGGCATCGAGGCGATGTTCCTGTACAACAATGGGACCCTCATCTACCCCGACATTTCGTCCAAGCACTTTTCAAAGACTTCGGACTTTTCGAACAGTATCGCAAGTTCGTTCGAACGGATGCTGTTCCGTGAAGAAGTCACATCGGCTATGCCTCAGCCGGTGAGCCTCTCGCGGTCGGCACGCCAGCTGCATTTTTCGTTTGAGTCCATCGACGACCAGATCCAGAACATCCTTGGACTTGTGCGCATCGCTTACAAGACCAAGGACTACGACGAAGCACTCCGCCTCTTGAACATTCTCGAGGAGCACCCGCACCAGCAGGGCTACCTCCACTCGGACCTCACGCGTTCGGTCAACTTGTTGCACTTCGAGATTCTCGTCGCGCAAAAGAAGCACAAAGAAGCCGAAGACTACACGCTCGCCGTGTTAAACCAGTTTTTGCAGAGCGAAAACATCGAGAATCTGCCATCGGCAAGATTCTTCTTCGAAACGGCATTCACTCAAATTCTCTCCTTTGAAAACTTGAGCCAGGAAAAACGCGAAGCGTTCTGGAACTTGCGCGAGAACTTCAACCGCCAGCTCGGTTACATGGACATATTCTTCAACAACAAGGAAATTGTCCAATCGCTCCTGAATAAAGAAACGACGTCCAAGAACGGCATCGACATCATGAGCGACAACAAGTCGACATTCATCAAGATGAGCTACCCAATCCTTTCGGGCGACCAGGTCGTGCTTGCCAAGGTGAACATCGAAGAATACCGCGAACGCATGCGTTCCAAGCTCAAGACATCGGCCCAAGGCTGGAAAGGCATTCCCTATTCCATTACCGAAGGTCCCGACAAGGCGCTTATTCTGGGGCATGTTTCGGACAGTTCCGCAGTCCTCACGCAAGTCACTCTAGACAAAGTTATTTCATGGAACTTGACCTTGTACGAGAAAGGCTTAAGCGAAATCAAGAAGGATACCCGCAAGCGCATGTTCCTCATGTACGGGCTTCTGTCGTTCTCGCTCATTACCGTGTTGCTCGGTTCCATCGTGATGTTTAGATTCCTCACGCAAGAACACAAGCTTTTAGCCATGAAGGCGAACTTCCTTTCGAGCGTGTCGCATGAGCTCAAGACTCCGCTTACCTCCATCAAGATGTTTGCCGAAATGATGGCCCGCGGGCGCGTGCAAAAAGTCGAAAAAGTGCAGGAATACTCAGGCCTTATCGGCAAAGAAGCGACCCGCCTCGAAAACCTCATTGGCGCTATCCTGAACTACACGCGCATGGAACACGGCAAGGGCGGTTTCCATTGGGAAAAGCTCGACTTCTCGGCTTGCGTGCAGAAGGTTTTTGACAACGTAGAAGACATCGGCGTAGAAAAGGGCCTGATATTCCATACAAAAATTGAGCCAAGCTTGTTTATAATTGGCGATTACACAGCCCTTTACAGCTTGGTGCAAAACCTTATCGAAAACGCGATTAAGTACACAAACGCTCCAGGCGACATCACCATAACAGTCGCCCCCGACGAAGACAGAGTCGTTTTCTCCGTGGCAGATACCGGCATAGGCATCCCGTCTTCGGAACAAAAAAATATATTTAATGATTTTTATAGAGTCGGTGACGAAATGACTCGCAGCACAAAAGGCTCCGGGCTTGGGCTTGCAATCGTGAAGCGCGTTGCAGAAACGCACAAGGCAACCATTTCACTCACCAGTAAGCCCGGCAAGGGCTCCACTTTCACCGTACGATTCAAAAAGGCAGAATGATTATGCAACAACACAGAATTCTCATTGTTGAAGACGAAGAAATCATCCGGCTTGGGCTCCAGGACAACTTCGAGCTCGAAAACTACGAAGTCGAAACGGCATGCGACGGCGAAGAAGCTATCGCAAAGACAGATTCGTTCCAGCCGCACCTCATCTTGCTGGACGTGATGCTCCCCAAGAAGAGCGGTTTTGAAGTCTGCCGAATCATCCGCAAGAAGCATCCGGAATGCATCATCATCATGCTCACCGCCAAGACCGAAGAAACGAGCAAGGTCGCAGGGCTTGATATGGGCGCCGATGACTACGTGACTAAGCCGTTCTCGATTCTGGAACTTTTAGCACGCGTGAAGGCGTTCCTCCGCCGAATTGACTTGCAGGCACAAGCAACACCGACAAAGCAACTCGCCTCCGTCGACGCCATTGACTTTGCCGACATCCACCTGGATTTCAAGAAGTTCATCGCCACCAAGGGCGGAGTTCCGCTGGAACTTTCCACAAGGGAATTCCAAATTCTCAAATATTTCTGGCAGCGCCGTGGCGAAGTCGTCTTGCGCGAAGACCTGTTACAAGACCTCTGGGGCTATACCCCCGAAAACATGCCGTCCACCCGCACGATTGACAACCACATCGTGAATCTGAGACGCAAGCTGGAAGACGACCAGGCAAACCCGAAAATCATCCTTTCTATCCGCGGAGCAGGCTACAAGTTCGATGCGTAATACTTGGCAAAAAGAAAACGTTTTCAAGGCGTGGATTATTACAGTCCTCGCCCTCTGTTCGCTGTTTTCTAGCCAAGCTTTTGCAAGCAAGATGGCCTCCCAGCTTCAGGAAGCCATCTACCTTTTCGAAATGAAAGGTGAAGTTGACGAATCGATTCGCCAGCTCGAAAAGATTTCGCGCCAAGGCGATGACGACGACAAGGAAGCCGCATTTTTCTATCTCGGGAAAATTTACGACCTTGCCAACAACAGGGCTCAGTCAAACCATTTCTACAGCCGTAGCCAAGGTTTTACCCATAACACGAGCAAGGCCTATTGGCTTGCAGGCCGTGACGCCGCCACAAACTACGCCCCGGAAAGGCTCCTGCAAAAAGTTATCCCGCTCCGTAGTCCCATCCGCAAGTTCTTCCCAGGCAAAAACGCCAACATTCTTTTCGAAAACGGCCACATCGCCAAAATCGAAAGCGGGATGGTCATCGAAATTGCAGCAAAGCTGAAAGAAGGAAGCCACCTGCTGCACATCAATTCCGATGGAATGTGGTACCAGAATTCTTCGCGCGATTCCGTCTTTTTCAAGCCCCACAACTCCCCGAATCAGATTATCTCGTTCGAGGTCAAGAACATTTCGCAATTTACATCCGTAAACGGAACCGCCATAGCCATTAACGAAAAAGGCTTCTACATCCTTGACCGTAAAGGCTCCATAATCAAAGGCAACACCGACTATACCTCTTGCCAGTTGCAAAACGAACAATTCATCAACGACAACTTTATCGTCAACTGCACCGATAACGCGCTCCACTTTATTTCGGCAAGTTCAGCCACCGAATCGTTTACCATCGCGCAGTACGACATCATCCAAAAGTCATTTGTTTACAAGAACAACATCTATCTTGTCTCCGGAAACGAACTGTTCTGCTATTCGCTACAAAACATCAAGTCCCCGCTCTGGAAAGTTGCCATCGGGAACATCGAAAGCATTCAGGCGTTCGAGAACAACATCGTCACGCTTGAAGCCTCCGGAAAAATCACCTTATATGACAGGAATACAGGCGCCATACTTTCAAGCGTTCGCGCAAACGCCTCAAACATTTACTCGCTCGCCCAAGGGACGCTCGGACTTTTTTCGAACGAAGGTTCGGTCATCACGGTCGACACGCTACTCCGCCCGCTATGGGGATTCAACCTGGCGAAAGCTCCCATGACAGAGCCCATCGCCAAAAGTCGCTTTATCTACATTCCCTTCGATAATAAAAAGATTTACGCCATCGATGCGCACTACTACGGTCAACGCCCGCTGTACTCCAGCAAGCTTGCATCACAGGCAGTGCACATGGCAAAGCGAAAGCAGTGGGATAACATTTCTCCCATTCTCGATTCCATCATCAAGAACGAGCCCGGTAACGCCGAAGCGCATTTTTTAAAAGCGTTCAGCCTGGAACAACATGAAGTTTCAGAAAAAGAACGGCAAAAAGCATGGGCAGAAGCCGTGAGACTCTCCACCGGCAGCCCTCAAATTGCACGCATCGTCTTAAAGTATTACAGCAGGGTCATCGGCGCAAGCTTTGCAAGCCAGCTAAACGTTTCGCCCAAGACTATGTACCCGCAACTGTTCGGTTCAAAAAAGAACCTGTACACAGTTGACCCCGCCACAGAACAACTCATCTGCATCAATGTCGAAACAGGCAAACAGCGCTGGAGCAAGCACATCGGAAAAATCGGCAACGCACCCGTCATCCAGTCCGATGAAAATTCCATCGTCATTTCGACCGGCTATCAAATGAACATCTACGACATGAACAAAGACTTGTTCAACAAGCCGCTCCAACTCCCAGGCAAGGCGTTCAACTTCACGATGACCGGAGACTTCATTTACGCCTCGACGTGGAACGGATTCTTGCTCAAGATTTCCCGTACGACAAACAACATCGTCTGGTCACGCAAAGTCTATTCCATGCCTTTCCATGTCGTCAAAATCAACCGTAGCCTCCAGCTGTGCAATCTCGATGGAGAACTCATGCGCCTCAATGACGACAACGGGCAAACCATCGATTACTCGACAAACAAGGTTCAAGTCAACATTACCGCAATGGACGGGATCGATTCTACGCTGGTGCTCGTCTCTAGCACAAACAAGTTATTCCTGCAAAACACCAAGCGCAAGGACTTCAGCCCAACCCAGGTGCTTATGGAAAATCCCATCGTCTCGATGCAGGTATTCCGCGACCAGAATGAAGACAAAATCATCATCTCGCTTTCGGACCAGTCCATTCTCCTTTATTCAAGCATAGGCACGCCGCTCTGGAAGTTCCCAGGAAAGAAGTCCATTTTCTCCAAGCCGTTTATCTATGACGGTAAAGCCTGGATTGACCAAGGAAACGAAATCATTGCGATCTCTATAAAGACTGGCAAGGTCGTAAAGACGTTCAACACGCCCGGCGGAGCAGGAACCCCGTTTATCCTGAACCACACATTGTTTAGCGCCTCCCCCAAGCGCGTTCTCTATGGTTTTCCGCTATAAACCACCGCTATAGCTATTAGTAAACTAAATTTTAGTGGTCACTTTTTTAAAAACTCACTAAATTTACCCAATCAAGTTGTTCAGGGAAACTATGAGTGTTCATTTTAAGAAATTAACTTCTTTGTGCTACCTATCCATAGCGGTTGCGTTTATGGCAGCAGGTTGCAAGGACGAAGTTTCTAAAAATCCCAAGCCTCAAGTTTCCGATTATCCTCGTAACGAAACGCTTTATATCGGCGGTTTTGACTGGGCTCCCCCCACGACGTTCAATCCGCTCGATCCAGACCCGAACTTCCCTTCTGACGGCAACATCCGCCTGATGTACGAGTCGCTCCTCGCCTATAACCAGCTCACGGGAAATCTAGACCCGATGCTAGCCGATTCGTACAGCCAGACCGATTCGAGCATTACCGTGCACCTGGACACAAGGGCCAAGTGGAACAACGGAGAACCAGTCACTCCTGAAGATGTCATTTATTCGTTCAGGATAGATTCAATCCTCCCGACATCCCACCACAACAACTGGAAGCACATCAAGACCATCTCCGCCGACAGCGAAAACCACATCACGTTCCATCTCGCCGCGAACAGGAACCCGCTCATGGTCCTGAACGCCATCACCGAGACATCAATCCTCCCCAAGTCGGTCTTTGAACCGTTAATCAAGTCTGCCAAGACCGGAAAGACCTACAACATGGAGAAGATTTTAATTTTCAAGAACGAGAACAAGCCCATCGCTTCGGGACCATACATCCTCAAAAACTACGCCCCCGACCAGATTGTGCTCGAACGCGTTGAAAATTACTGGCGTACAAGCAAGTACGGAGGCAAGAAACCCGCCCCCAAGTACATCATCCACCCGATTTACGACGGGAACGACAATTTCAACAATGCGATGGTCCGCGGGAATCTCGACGTATCCTCCATTTATCTCCCGAGAATCTGGGAAAAGACAAAGGACAGCATCCGCGCCTGGAGCCGTGTCGAGCCGTACCACCTTCCATCAACGATAACGGCCCTAGTCATCGCCACCACAAAGGAACCGTTCAACAACGTAAACTTTAGACGCGCCCTCGCCCACGCTATCGACTTCGAAAAAATCAAGGCACGCGCCGTTTCGAACTACACCCCGCCCATACAGCCTGGGTTCATCCTCCCCTTCGGTCCCGAAAAGAAGTACTTCTATAAGGAAGATGCCGACGAGTTCGGTTACGGTTACAACACCGAAAAGGCTCGCGAGATTCTCGCAGAAGCAGGTTTCTCCTGGAACGAAGAAGGTAAGCTCCTCGACAAGAAGAAAAAGCCCGTCCGGAGCCTCTCCATTGAATGCCCGCAAGGCTGGACAGACTGGATTGAAGCCATTAACGTCATTATCGAATCCTTCGAAGAAATTGGCATTACCGCCGTCCCCAAGATTGTCGATTACGGGATTTGGGACATGGACCTCCGCCGTGGCACATTTGACCTAGCCATGAAGACTCCGCCATCCGAGAACTCGATCGCTAATCCGTGGAACAGGTTCTACCAGATGCTTAACAGCACAGCAAGCAAGCCTGTCGGCGAAGAATCTTACGCAAACCAGGGACGCTTCCAAGATGACGAAATCAACCAGCTTTTAAACGACATTCCGACCATTTCGGACGAAGATTCCCTCACGCAGGCCTACCGCGAGCTCAACAAGCTGTTTATGCAGACAGTCCCTGTGCTCCCCCTCATGTACAGGCCCGCAACATTCTATCAGTTCTCGACCAAGCACTGGACAAACTTTCCGACTGAAGAAAACCCGTATGCCCCACCCAACAACCTGATTGTTGCGACCGGGGTGAGCGCCCTATGGGAAATTGTACCTGTCAAACCACAGGGTAATCAATAAAAAAGCTACATTTCGCCGTAAAAAAATTATCTTTAGCAGACCAACTCAAGGAGTATATCGTGGGAAAATTACGTTTTGTTTTGCCAAATACTTTTACTAGCCTGAACTTTTTGCTCGGTGTATTTTCCATCTGCTGGACAACCGGTGCATTCAGTTCTTTTAGTTCGGCAGACCAAATCCGCATGGGTGCCTACTTTGTCATGTTGTGTGCCCTTTTTGATAAGCTCGATGGCTTTGCCGCCCGCCTCGTGAACGCCAGTTCCGAATTCGGCGCTCAGTTCGATAGCCTTGCTGACTTGGTGGCTTTCGGCCTCGCCCCTGCATTCTGCGTTTTCTTCACCTACAAGATTTACGCACCGGAATGGTTCCAGAACCATGGGCTCCTGATGACGGTTGCACTTGCCGTTTACGTACTCTGTGCAGCCATGCGCCTCGCCAAGTACAACGCTTGCGACTCTGACACGTACCACCACCATTTCTCCGGCCTCCCTTCCACCTTTGCAGGCATGGTCAATGCAACTCTCATCGTGTTCCTCATGACCAAGGGCGTTTTCACAGACTCCAGCACGTTCCTCTTCTGGCTCCCGATTATCGTGTTTGTAGCCACAGGATTTTTGATGGTAAGCCCGTTGTTCCTCCCGAAACTCCAGCCGCGCAAGAACAAGGCATTCAACATTTTCCAGATTGTGCTGATTTTGCTCACCTACGTTGCCGGTATCCTCTTCTACAACCCGAAGGTGCCGTTCATTCTTGAATACTTACTGATTCTTGGCGGTAGCTACATGGTGATTGGTTTTGCCGTAGGCATCATCTACCGCAAGCAGATTATCGAAGAAGCTAAGGCCTCTAAGAAGTAGTGTTAGTCGCTAGTCACTGGTCTCTAGCCTTTAGTTTGAATTTATGCCCGCCGCGAGCGGGTTTTTCTTTTTGGAGATTATAGAAGCGTTTTAGAGCGACGACTGATGTTCCAAGAATTCCGCGAACGTACGACCATAGCGGTCAAACAGTTGCTCGAGAGACATGCGCGGGAGTTCTAGCGTCACGCATTCCAAGTTTCGTTCACCGCACCACGTCCCGAAGCTCCCCGGCGTCTTGTACCCAATATCCGGCAACCAAGGCAAGTTAAATGCCTCCATCACGCCTTCAACAAGCGTTGTCTTTTGCGGAGCATCAACGCAGCCCATCGGAGCATGCATCGCAAGCACGCTCACAGGCTTCAGCTTTTCAATTAACGCAACAAGCGCTTGCGTTTCCGGTTCGCTCCCCGCAAATGCACCCGGCGATAAAAGCGTATCGCGAGGCGCTTCGAGAATCGAGCGCGAACCGACCTTTTCCGTCGAGAAGTTTTGCGTCTTGAAATTGCGGTTCAAGTCCACGCCATTGGCGTTCCCACGCGTTCCAAGAGCGACACCATCCGGATTGGCGCACAAAATAAAAGCAATAGAATCAAAAGGTTCATCAAAAGCACGGAGCACGCGACTCAGGAGGAACGTCGTCTCCGGCTCTTCGCCGTGAATCCCCGCCATTACAAGCAACTTGCATTCGCTCTTGCACGGGTAGTACAGCAGCGGAGCGCCCAACACAGAGCGCCCATATTCAAGAGAAGGCAACCGGATAATACCGCGGGATTCGGGAGATAGAAACATAATAGGAACCGTAAGTTACTAGTAACTCAGAACTGCGGCAAAGCCGTTCATCAAACAAAGTAAGGATAGATATATTCCTCCGCAAGCTGCGGGAGATTCGCCAACACAACGCGTTTGCATTCCATGTCCGAGCGTTCATAAATGCTTCGCAGCGTGTCTAGCGAGAAATGTTCCAAGCGCTTACGCGATGTCGGCAAGTGCGCAATGTGCCAGCCTTCAGGCTTGATTTTCCCGCGTCCGGGAATGAACACACGACTAAAGCCAAACGATGTTCCAGACTCCATCCGAGACGTCAAAAACGCATGGAACTTTGCAAACATGCCACTGCACTCCACGGGCGTGAGCTGCACTTCGTAGCCCTCCGGGCACGCAGCTCCATCGACCACGTCGATGTCCGTCCCCAAATGGTGACGGCTCGCCCCCGGCAATGCCGACCATGTGAGAATTGCATACATCAGTTCTTCTTCGTCTTTCGGGCGTTCCATCGGCTCGCCCTTTTCATTCAAGAGCTTGAGTTCGCCACGAGCCTTGCGGTTCCAAATCGAAAGTTGCTTTTCAAACGAGCGGTACGCCGATTCAATACGCAACTCAAAACCGTTCGCCTGGGCTTCGTTTGACAGAGCACGTAAATCATCCACAATTTCGCGGTCTACAAAGTATCCCGGCTGGAACTCCACCAAGTCCGGCGTTCCTAGGCCGTAGGGCAACAAATCCTGAGACAAGTCCGTCATTGAATCGTCCCTCCCATTTTTTCAATCAAGTCTTTCCACTGTTGCACCGTCGTTTTCTTCTTGGGTTTCGACTTTTTACCCAAAAGCGACTGCGCCAACGGAGCCGGGTTTGCATGAGTCCACGCAATCGCAAGCGCATCTGAAGCATCCAGCGGAAGCTCCCCGCCTACAATTCCCAAATGCGCAAAAATCATATTCGCCACATGTTCCTTCGAGGCGGCGCCATTGCCTGTCACAGCCTGCTTCACGACTTTTGGCGGGTATTCCTCGTACGTCATTCCGCGACGATGGCACGCCACAAGAATCGCCCCACGGATATGCCCAAGCACCAATGCGCTCTTCACGTTCTTTGCAAAGAACACGCCTTCCATCGCAAGCGCATCCGGGTGGTAATGATCCAGGCGTTTTTCGAGCTCCGTCACGATATGCACAAGCCTATCTTCGAGATTTTTAGTGGCGTTCGCATGGAACGTGCCATATTCCAGCACCTGAATTTGGTTGCCAGTCTTTTTCAAGAACGCATATCCGGTCGTAATCGAGCCCGGGTCAATACCAAGAATAACCATAATCCAAAAAATAGATAAAATTGCTTTTTTTTCAAAAAAAACGCATTTACGGGAGCGTACTTTATTAGATTTCTCTTATAGGAGGCCGCAATGCTGATTGATCAAGAACATGCAGAGTATATGAGAACTAAAGCTCACCCGAGGCAGTTGGGAATTCCCCTGAGCCGTTGGGGGCGTAACCTTATCGCCTGCTGTCCGTTCCACGCTCCAGAAGAAACATCGCTGTTTTTCTACGATGCGCTAGGTTACTGGCGCTATCGCTGTCTCCAATGCGGTGCAGAAGGCGACTTGGTCGATTTTTTGATGAAGAGCCGCTTCAACGGCATGGACGAGCAGACCGCCCGTTCCGAAGCCTTTGAATTCCTCGGCGCACTCGACAAGGACCTCGCGAACAACCAGGATAGCGAACACCCGTGGGTCAAGGAAGTCGGTGGCGAAAAATCCAAGGTCCTCGAATGCTTTGTGCGTTACTGCCACTGGGCTGCCTGCAAGAGCCCCTCTTCGGCAAAGTTCCTCGAAGCCCGCGGCTGGAGCATTGGCCAAGCCCAACTTTACGGTCTCGGTTACTACAGCGGCGACCCGGAACCGTTCATCAGCTACTGCATGCTCTCCGGCATCGAACGCCACCAGATCAGTTTTTACCTCGACAACCTCGAAGCGTACCACGAACCGCGAATTACCATTCCGGCCCGCAATTCCAAGGGATTTATCCATTCCGTTTACGGTAGACTCATCGACGATAACGAAAAGAGCCATACCTACATCACGTATGCTTCTGGTCCGACCGTCATTCCGTTCAACATCCAAGCCGATAGCGAAAACCCCATTATCGTACAGGGATTCTTTGACGCGCTCACCGCTGACCTCGCCGGCATCCCAGGCGTTGTCTCCACGATGTTCCAGGAACTGAACGTCAACCACCTGTACAAACTCAAGGCTTGCGGAGCCGAATCATTCACGGTCATCTTGCGCCGCGAAGAAGATCGCCGCAATCAGGAACTCAAGATCCAGAAGTACTTGAAACTCGCCGAACAGATGCACATGAGTCTCAAGTCCATTGTACTGCCGAAGGACGAATCCGTTGATACGTTTGTCCGCAAGAACGGTGCCGACCAGCTTATTGACCTCATCGCCAATACCGAAGTCGATACTATTCATTCGCACCGCCGCTCCATGCTGTTGCAGGACATCAAGGAAAACTTCGATACCGCAATGGCTTGTCCGCCAGACCAAAGCGTGGGCTACAAGCTCAGCACATTCCCGAAGCTCACCAAGGAAATCGACGGCGTTCAGTCGGGATGCTTCTTTGTATCGTCTCAGCCATTCGGCCTCAAGACATTCTTGCTTTCGAGCCTTACGCTCGACCTTATCGAGAGCAACCCGAACCTCAAGGTCATTTACGTCGCTTATGAAACGCCGCGCCGCCAAATCTTTGACCGCCTTGTTTCCATGATTATCGGCGAATCGATTTTGAACGTCCGCAAGCAGAATGCAGACAACGAAATCAACAAAAAGATTACGGAAGCAACGCGCGACCTGATGGCTTACGTACGCAACAATCGTCTCGAAATTTGGGACGACATGCCTTCGCTCGACTTTAACGACTTGCTCAAGACACTTAGCCAGGAACTCAAGGACCATCCGGACTTGATTCTCGTGATTGACGGTATCGACCACATGAAGATTACCGACCGCCCGGAACTCCCGGACATCCACGAGAAGCGTTCGTCCATCATGCTCGACTTGTACAAGGCTCTCGACATCCCGATATTCCTCGGTGGCGAACTCATCGATTCCAACATGGGACTCCTTGGCCCGCGTGCATACCTCCGCGATTCTGACGCCATTTACTGGCTTACCGAAAAGGATGGCGCATTGAATCTCTCCGTAGATTCCAAGCGCATGGGCACAAGCCGCGTGTACGAAGACAAGATTTTGATTGACCCACAATCTAGCCGCATGAAAGAAGCTTAATGTTTACCATTGTCGATTTTAACAACTTCTGGAGTCCGTCAGGAGGCGGAGTCCGCCGTTACCATTTGCAGAAAATGGCGTTTTACGAACGCCAAAATGAAGTCCTTTCCGTATTCGTGATGCCCTCGGCGAGCACTTATACAGAAAAGCGAAGCGATGGTTTAATTATCGAACATGTAGAAGCTTTCCGATTCCCTGGCAACTGGGAATACCGCTTTATGTGGAAGTCCAAACAGATTCGTCCGATTCTCGAGAAGTACAAGCCGGATGTGATTGAAGTGGGTTCACCCTACATTTTGCCCTCGGCCGTGCGCAGCATTGCAAAAAAAGTTGTTCCCAATGCGGCACTGTTCAGCTTTTGGCATGCCGACTTCCCCGTAACTTACGTGGGCCGACCCATCGCCAAAAAATTCGGCGCAAGCGTTGGCGTTCTTTCCCGCAAAATTGCTTTCTGGTACGCCAAACAGGAATTTAAAAACTACGATTGCGTACAAGCGTCTTCAAAAGAAGCGATGGCTCGCCTCAAGAAGAACGGACTCCCCGACCCGCGTTGGATTCCGCTCGGTTGTGACATTGATACATTCTCGCCAAGCCGCCGTGACGAAGCACTCGTGAACGAACTCAAGGATGGCGATCCGAACCGCCTCACGATATTCTTCCCGCACAGGCATTGCAACGAAAAAGGCATTGACCTTGTTCTTGGCGCTTACGACATCTTAGCGCAAAAACTCGGACACGAGCCCGCCATCGTCTTTGCAGGCACAGGTCCAAGTCTCCCGCTCGTGCAAGAAGCCGCCGCAAAATACAAGCACGTCAGCTATATCGGTTTTGTGAATTCCATCGACGAAATGGCTCGTTATTACGCAAGTGTCGACATGGGACTTGCACTCTCTGGCTGGGAAACTTTTGGACTTTCAATTCTAGAAAGCATGGCAAGCGGGAACGCACTCGTCGGAGCTGCCGCCGGGGCCGCATTCGAACACGTCACGGAATCGGGCGCAGGCACAATTCTCAAGGAACGCACGCCCGAAGCGTTGGCAGATGCGATTGTCGAGCTCTACCATTCCGACCTCACCGACAAGAAGATTAAAGCTCGTAAATACGCTGAAAAGTTCAGCTGGAATGATTGCTTCAAGCGCCAGCTCGATTTGTACAAAGAAATTTCTGGAAATAAGAAATGAAAAACTTTATACAGAAAATTGCCAAGTTCTTAGAGCCGTCCAAGAACTTGGTTTTAATCTCGCTCGCATTCTGGGTCACGCACATTTTGCTGCGCGTTATGCTCTTGTTCCGCAGCAACCCTTACGGATTCCCGTTTGTATCTAAGCCAGACTGGTTCATTTTCCACGCAGTTTGCATCGACTTTATGTGGATTTGCAATGCGCTCGTGGTGTTTATGATTCTCGGCGGGATCGCCGCAAAGTTTAATAAAACAAAAGTCACGACAATTGCCTACACGGTTTTTCATAGCGTCATTCTGCTCTTTACGCTCCTCGATAACGAAGTGATGCGTTTCCTCGGCGGACATTTAAGCTTTGGGCTTATGGACACGTACAAAGACACTTCGTCCATCGCCATGTTCTACGACTACGTGGCAAACGACTTGTCCGTTCCGTACTTGCAGTTCGTCGTACTTGTGCTGATGCTCCCGCTGACCTATAGTCTTTACAAACTCTTGTACAAGCATTACCACACGCCTGACGGACTGCGCATGAAAAAGTCCGTCATTGCGATGGTCATTTTCTACATCGCTTCGTATCTGTTCGTTTATTTTATCTGGACTGGAAACGCCCGCATGGCAAAGCTCCGTCCAGTCGTATCGCTCGTCTACAACGATTTATTTGTCACGAAAAAAGTTGCAGGTCTTACAGAAAAAGAGCTTGCCACCTACCGAACCTCCTACCAGAATTTGTGGCAACGCGTTGAAGGCGATAGCCTTTGGAAATTCTCGGACGCCAAGGAAGGCCACGGTCTCCCGCTTTACCGAGTCCCAACCGCAGAACTCCAGAACAGCGAAAAACTTGCCGTCCAACGCAAAATGAAGCCGAACTTTATCCTCGTGCTTATGGAATCGCATCGCGGGCTCAACACGGGCTACATGAATCCGCAGATTCAGCCCTCGCCCACGCCGTTCCTCGATTCGCTCGCCGCCAATTCACACGTGTGGATGCGCATGCACACCAGCGGCGTTCCGACCACAGGCGGCGTCCTTTCGACGCACCTCGGCATCCCGCACCACTCCAGACTCGCGCAAGCCACCGATCTTGCACATGTGACACTCCCGAGTTTCGTCTCGGTGCTAACCGAGAATGGCTACAGCACGCATTACATGTCTGCCGCAGACCCCGCCTGGGATAACCTTGGCGTCTGGATGGCAAAATGGTACACCGCCGAACATTACAATCGCGAACGCGAAGACGATTCGACCTTCATGGACCACGCCGCAGAATTCGTACGCGACACACTCTCCAAGGGAGGCAAGCCGTTCCTCGCCACGCTAATGACGCGCTCCAATCATTACCCGTTCAACTTTGCAGCCGGCATGACCGAAGAAGAAAAAGCGCGCCCGTTGCAGGAACGCATCAACGTCACGATGAATTACGCCGACAGGCAGCTCGCCCGATTCATCCGCGCCATCCAAAACGAAGAATGGTACAAGAACACCTACGTCATTATCATGGCTGACCACGGATTCCCCTTGGGTGAAAACGGCGTTTCGACCATGAACGGCGGCGGATTCTCGAACATCAGCTGGATTCCGTTCTTTATCCACGGCAAAGGACTCGACGCAACACGCGACACGACGACAGCCGCTCAAATCGACATCGCCCCCACCGTGCTTGAACTCGCTGGCTACGCGGTTCCGAACATTTTCATGGGACACAACTTGCTGCGCGACACAGAAACCATTTTCAATGCAGATAGCACGAGCGTTAAAAAGGAACGCGCAGGACTCTCGCTAGGCGCTTACTCGGGCTACTCCGCACTCGGTCTCGATAACTACCGCGTCGTCTCAAAGACCGCTAGCAACGACGAAGTCTATCTCTTTAACGATGGAGACATGCGCCAGGAACACGACCTCGCCAAAACAGAAGCCGAACGCACTGCAAAAATGCACGCTACGCTCGACACGCTCATCAAGATTTCGGATTACTCACTCGAACACGGGCTGTAATTCACAAAACGCGCGCATTAAATGCGCGCAGACCTTAACACAAAAAAGACTCGTCAATGACGAGTCTTTTTAGTCGGGATGACTGAATTCGAATCAGCGACCTCTTGAACCCCATTCAAGCGCTCTACCAGGCTGAGCTACATCCCGAGGTCTCTTACAAGAGTATGCCAAAGTTAGTTAAACCACGATATTTTTTCAAGGCAAGCTGCCGAAAAAAGCAATAATTAGCCCATTCCGGCAGTTCTAGTCCTTTCTAAAATATCACTAGTCCTTCCAGTAGCCAATAATCAGCACTTCGGGCGTTGCCTTCGGGAATTTTTTACTCTTGAAGCCCACAATCTTGCGGATGCTCTTTTGCTTGAGTTCCCAGCCTGTGCGTGTAAGCCCAGAAGTCGAAAGCGTGACCTTGATGCCAGGCACCTTACCGCCTTCCTTGATCTTGCCCATGTCATCAACATTGAGCATCACGTTCTTGGTCTTGAGTTTAAAATCCTTCTGGGAGTTTTCGTCAAGCGCCAGGTCCGGGCGCGTCTTCTTGTCCGTACCCCAAACGTAGAACGTCCATTCACGCTTTTCGTTTGCGGCATAATAGCCCGTATCAAAGAGCTTTTCGCCAAAGAAAATCGGATTTTTCACATAGCCGTCGAGCTGTGCGGCATACGACTTACCCTGATTATCGACCATCACCACAACCGGGTTGATTTGGCCGTCCATGCCCGCAAAATCCATATCGAATTCAATCGTCACCGGAGCATTCGGCGCAATTTTCGTCGGATACTTGAAGTTCGACATGCCAATGCCCTGACCCATCACAGTTTCAAGGACAATTTCTTTATTTGTAATATTTGCACCCTTGATAACGATATGGCGCACATCGCCCTGATCCGCATAACCAATCGGGTACGGGTCCGGCACAAAACGGATAATATCTTCAGCCATGACAGTCGCCGAAAAAGCGAGAGCCGCTGCAAAAACAGATTTAAAAATTTTAGACATCATAAAATGAATATAGTAAATAGTTGTTCGTTATTAGTCATTTGCGTTTCAAACGATCCTGACACACATACAGAGCCTCTTCATGGCATTGCGCTTCGACATCGGGATTCTGCGCATTCACATACCTGCTGAGGCAAGAATCGTATTTTTCTTGATCAAGGCATTTTGCATTTTTCTGATTCATCGAGTCACCATCCGTCGGTCCGTACCATTCCTCGGCGCAATGATCTGTAGACGCACAACTACACGCCAACAAGAACGTGCACGAAAACGCAAGTACAGCCAAGATACAAAACCGATGGAAATGCATAGCTTGAATATATAAAATTTCTAAATTTGGCGCCATGACTTCACTCGACGAAATCAAGGCTCTCATCGCGCAAAAAGAACTGTTCATTTTTGATTTGGACGGCACGCTGTTCAATACGCTTGGCGATTTGGCACCAGCCGTAAACTACGCGATGACGCAATTCGGCCTGCACACGCATTCAAACGACGACGTGCGCACATTCATCGGAAACGGTTCCATGAACTTGATCCGTCGAGCAGTCGCTGCAAATTTCATTCCCGTCGCAAGCACCCGCGACATGGCAAAAGTCGCCGAAACGCTCGCTCGCGAAAACTACAGCGAAGAGAAAATCAAAGAAATCCATAAAGTTTATTCAGATTTTTACTGGGAGCATTGTACTGAAAATACGGAACCATACGAAGGCGTTATAGAACTCGTGCAACGAATCGCCACAAACAATCGCTATGGGGATTGCAAGACAAGTAATGGAAACTGCGCCGAGACAAGATGCGCAGCTATGCTCACAAACAAGCCGGTCGCTCCCGCGCAAAAGATTCTCAAAAAATTCAGTCTTGAAAATTCTTTCGCCACATACCTCTGCGGCGACACCACGCCCGAACGCAAGCCAAGCCCCGCCGGCATTAACGAGATTCTCCGCCAGACAGGAATCGCCCCCGAAAAAGCGATTATGATTGGAGACGACACTCCCGACGTTCTAGCCGCAAAGAACGCAGGCATTGACTGTATCACGCTTTTCGAAGGCTTCGGCAAAGCAGAAAACTTGCTTCCGCTTGAGCCCCGCTACACCGCAGGCCACATCAAAGACTTCGCCGAGTTCATTTAACCGCAGAAGGCACCTCCCAATTTTCTATCTTTTTGATAGTTATGTCCTATTTCGACTACACGGCAAACACCCCGGCATGCGAAGAAGCCTTGCAACGATTCTGCGAAGTTGAACGCAGGTTTACCGGCAACGCCAATTCGAATCACGAAGCAGGACATGCAGCAAAAGCTTTCCTCGCCCAAGTGACCGATTCCATCGCGAAACTTTTGGACGTAAACCCCGACGAAATCATTTACACCTCGGGCGCAAGCGAAAGCAACAACACCGCCATCCGCGGCATCGTCCAGGCCAAGCGCCATGTGGGCAAGCACATCATCACGAACCCGCTGGAACATTCTTCGGTAAGCGCCACGCTCACGGCTCTGCAAGAAGCAGGCTACGAAATCGATATGGTAAAAATCGGTACCGACGGGAAAATCGACCTGGAAGACTTACGCAGCCTGCTCCGTAAAGATACGGTGCTCGTAACAGTGAATGCAGTCGATAGCGAACTCGGGACCGTGCAGCCGCTGGAATCCATCAACAAGATTGTCCGCGAGTTCCCGAACTGCAGCCTTCACGTGGATGCAACGCAGGCCATCGGGAAAACGCCCATAAACCTGAATTTGTCAGACACGGCAAGCATCGGCGCGCACAAGTTCTACGGGCTTTCGGGCAGCGGGCTTTTGTACAAAAAAAGCGGAATCGCCATGGAACCGCTCATTTACGGCGGCGCCAGCACCACCATTTACCGCAGCGGCACCCCGACACTCGCGTTGGACGCATCCCTCGAAACGGCACTGTCGCTTGCCGTGGAGCATTTCGAAGAGCGATTTGCCCGCGTCAAGGAACTGCGAACGATTTTGCAAGAAAAACTCTGCGGCTATCCGAAAGTCCGCATCAATTCCCCCGCAGACGCTGTTCCGCACATTTTGAACCTGAGTGTCGCGGGAGCCCGCGGGAACATTTTCCAGAAAGCTCTTTCGGACAAAGGAATTTACGTGTCGGTCAAGTCCGCCTGCAGCGTAGATGCGCTCCCCTCCCGCGCCGTTTTTGCCGTCAGCCGCGACCGCAAAAATGCTTTGAACTCCTGGCGTATAAGCCTTTCGCACCTCACCACCGAAAAAGAAATCGACGAATTCATGGCCGCATTCGACAGCTGCTACAAGGAACTTTGCAAATAAACGCAAAAAAGGTAATGAAAATGGCAAGAGAACTTTCATTTGTCCAAAGCGTAGAACGGAGCATTTCGAAAACATACCGCGAAAGGCTCTGGACGCCATTCATTACCGCCATCAAGAACTACAAGCTCATCGAAGAAGGCGACAAAATCGCCGTCTGCATCTCTGGCGGCAAGGATTCCATGCTCATGGCGAAGCTCATCCAGATGCTTCACCGCCACAGCGACGTGAAATTTGACGTGGAATACCTGGTGATGGACCCCGGTTACAACGAAATCAACCGCCAGAAAATCGAAAGCAATGCGAAGCTTCTGGAAATCCCCATCACCGTTTTCGAGACGAACATTTTCGACGTGGCGAACAACACCGAACGTTCCCCCTGCTACGTCTGCGCCAAGATGCGCCGTGGCCACCTCTACCACAAGGCAAAGGACCTGGGCTGCAATAAAATTGCGCTAGGTCACCACCTCTCCGACGTCATCGAGACCACCGTCATGGCGATGTTCTACGGCTCGCAACTGCAGGGCATGATGCCCAAGCTCCACAGCCTGAATTTCGGCGGCATGGAACTCATCCGCCCCATGTATTGCATCAACGAGCAAGACATTATCAACTGGAAAAACTACAACGGGCTGCAGTTTATCCAGTGCGCCTGTCGCTTTACCGAAAGCTGCACCGTCTGCGACAACGGCGGTGGTGGAAGCAAGCGTCAAGAAATCAAGGCGCTCATCAAACGCCTCAAGCGCGAAAACCCGAATATTGAAAAGAGCATCTTCAACAGCCTGCACTCCGTCTGCATCGAGACATTCCCCGGATTCAAGGCCGGCGGTGAACCGCATTCTTTCCTAGAAGATTACGAAAATCGCGAACCGCAAAAAGGATAGAACTTCACGACAAGCTACTTGTTCTTTATTGAAGACGAATCATCAAACATCGATGGTTGCGGAAGCATCATGTAAAATGAAATCGGGAACGAGAATGTCGCCCCGTTTTTCGATTTCGGAAACACCCAATGGCTGACAGATTCCTTGACATCTTCATTAATAGCGCTAAAGGGGCTATTTTCGGCAATTGTAGTCGATTTAATTTGAACATTTTCAACATCGCCGCTTGAAGCAATTTTCAAAGTCAAGACTATTCTTCCTTCAAATTCACTTGCTAAATCTGATCGACGCCTTACATTCTTATCGAAGATAAAGCGTAAACCATGAACTCGTTGGCGATAAACCTTTAAAAAAGTCTGAACATCAATATCACGACCTTCAACGACAACGTTTTTTGCAGACAAAGGCTTAATACGGCATCTAGGGACCACCTTGCCATCACCCCCTTTGTGAACAACATCCGGAAGGACACCATAAAGAGCCACAGTTTGATTTTGCATAAATCCACCCAAGTCGGGTTTTAGCGTTTTTACAGGAATACTATCACGATAAATTTTAGAGAGTTCACCCTTTTTCAACTTTATCGGATTAACAATCGACTTTGTATCTGATTTAGGATCCTCCGCCTTTTTATCAGAATCGTTACAAGCCGCCCACAACGTTGCAGCGGTCATCAAAGCGATTTTGCCAAGAAATTTGCTAAAGTTTTTTGCCATACATCATAAATAACAAAATTATCTACTTCAGTCGTTCTTTCAGCGCTTCGATTTCGCTCTTTTCCATCCCGAGCGCAAGCAAATACTTTTCTGTAGCGGACGCTAAATCTGCATTTTCGAAATCAGAGATGTCAACACCAGCCGTTTTGAACGAATTCTGCATAAGTCTTACAATAATCGCCTGAAGCAGCTCAACCTGCTTTGTTGTTAAATCAACATGTTTACCATCGACCACGTTATAAAAATTCTTGTGAGTCGTGGCGTAATCCGCCTTGATTTCACCAGCGGTTGCCCCCATCAGCGCTTCGAGCACAGCAATCGTAAATCCAGTTCGGTCCATACCATACGTGCAATGCACTAGATACGGGCCGTCATGCTCTATCATATAGCGCAAGCCTTTGACAAGCCCTTCCTTGAACGGCGAATTCGCAAAAGCAGGTTCCACATTAAGATAAACCACATTCTGCGTTGCATAATAAGAATCTGCAAAGCCTTTGTATTCTTCGGCATATTGTAATTCATCTGCAAGGTTCACAAAAGTCTTGACGCCAGCCACTTTCGCCAATGAATCCGCAATGGCATTGCGATAAATCGCAGGATCAATCGGACTTGAAGATCGATAAAGCACCCCCTCGCCCATTCCGGTTGTATGCACCATTCTAAAATTCGCAAACTCCTCAATAGACAAATCAGGATAAGCCCCCGGATAATTCGCAATTGAAAGCGACTTCAAATTTTCAAGATGGTCAACATAGCCACCCTTTTCCTTCATCTGCACAACAACATCTATCGGGAATTTCAAATCGCGCCCGAGACCAACGACCTCAGCCATTTGGCCGTAACGAGCCTCAAGCTTGATATAGTTCAACCCCTCGGAGACATACAAAAAGAATTCACCAGGAAAAACATATCCGTAACCCGCAACTACAGGAACATCCACCGTATCGTACCCCGCAATCATCACCGTCACGACATCGCCATAATCAAACTTTGTCAGGAACGAATCCGCAACAACGTCAAGTTTCACACCCCCAAATGCAAATATTTCAAGCGTATCCTCCATAACAGTCGTTGAAATCGAAACTAACCCATCCGCGGAAGAGCTCGATGCAACAACAGACGAGGACAACGCGTAATCCGAAGAACTTGATTCTTCAATGGCAGCGCAACTTTCGCCACCTATAGGATTCACCGAAGTCGTGTCAAAGTGGTCGTCGCTACAAGCGGCAAAAAGCAGCGCAAAGGCTAGCGCGCAAAACGCCGCCATCTTTTTATCTAAAGCTTTAACCCAAAAACCAACCATAATTTAAATCTATTTCTTAAGTTTCTAATTTGCGGAACTTTTTAACATTCAAACAAATTAAAACAGAAATGGTCGCCCCGATAAGGCACATGAACATATCTGTCTGCGTATCCCAAATGTAACCTTGCGTTCCCAAGAACGCTTCCGTATCCGTCGGATTACTGAGCGATGCTAGCCACTCAATAATTTCATAAAGCGCAGAAATTGCCTCGGCCACGCACACCGACAAAAATCCCGTCCAGCCCGCCGTCTTGATCGGAGTCGTGCGGCGCAAAAGTTCAATCATCACAAGTGCAGGAGTAACGCCCTGCATCAAATGCCCAATTTTATCGTAGTTGTTGCGCATAAAACCGAACCAATCTTCCATCCAGAATCCAAGCGGAACCTTCGCATACGAATAGTGCGCCCCCACCAAAAGCACCGCCATGTGGAGCGCCATTACCACGTAAAGATACGTGGGCATCCTGAACTTTTTGTAGGTAAATACAAGGACCAACAGCCCGACAATCGCGGGAGCCGCTTCAAGAATCCAAGTGAGGTAAGTATCTTCGACTCCGATAACAGACCAAATCGTCGTCAGGAGAACAAAAGCAAGCAAGAATAAATGAGATTTTGCAATATTATTCATGCTTAGAAAATACAAATTTTTATTTAGACGGTGCGAAGGCTAGGCTTATTCATAAAAACGAATGGGGATATAAACAACAGTCGTCCCTGATTTAACCTTAGGGAACGTCCATTGACTTACAGCTTTTCTTATCTCTTCATCAAATTCTTTAACACCCGTAGTCGATCCCTTTATTGACGATTTTTTTACTCTTCCATCAGCAGCAATCGTTAACTTTAAAGTAATTACGCCATCAAATGTATTATTTGGATTTTTCTTGATGAATTTTCTGTATATGTGCTTTAGGCCGGGACTTCTTTGTTGAAAAACACGTTTAACTCTAGAAACCATATCTTGATTAACAGTTTGTTTGTCTGCGAATTCAATATTTTTATAAAGAACTTTCAGAGTCCATTTAGACGGAAACACATTCGAATTACCCAATAACGATTGAAGAATAGACCTACCATCTACAGAAGAATTTCCAGTACCATCATTAAATCCAACTTTAAAGTCATCTTTAGAGCCAAGACGAGGACGTGGTTTATACCTATCTACAATAACACCATAATAACACATAACAGAGCCCAAATCTGATCTAGCTTTCAAAATCGAATCACGATTTTTTGCAAAAATCATAAGAGCATTTTGATATACGTCTTTCTTTTTTTCTACATCATTCCATTCAATCGGGAAATAAGCCTTCATCAAGCTATCTATAGTCCGCTGCTTTTCAAGCAGTTTCGCGGAATCCAGCAATACGACTGTTTGGGCGTTCGCATCAAGTGAATCTTTGAGAATTTCACTCACAAGAGAATCGTCTTTTTCCGTTACATTCTGCAACGCCGCAGAATCAGACGATTCAACAGGGCCATTACTTACCGACTTTTCATTTTTCGAATCTTTATCAACATTACCGCAGCCAGCCCACAGCACCGCTGTAGCCATCAATGCGATTTCACTAAAATATTTGCTAAAGAAGTTTGCCATGGCCATAAATAACAAAATTCAGAACAAACAATCAATGAAAAAAGATTTCTTTTACAATTTTTTTCACATCGTTTTGGCTTAAAGTTTTTTAGAACTTGCCATTAAGATTATAAGATTTTCGCATTTTCCGCATATTCGAGCAGCAACATCCGCCATTTGCGCCATTTATCCCTCGTCTCTCGTCACTCATCTCTCGTCTAAAAAACTATCTTGGCACGCTTCGCGTGCATTTAGTACGGCTCGGACATGCTCGTTCAAGCAAGCTTGACTCGCGCGTCGCTCGCCTTTTACTAAATTTGGCCGCATGAAAAAATACCACTTGGCCACATACGGCTGCCAGATGAACGAATACGACTCCGCGATGATTGCGCAGGAGTTAGACATGTGCGGTTGCGTCGAGACGAACAACCAGGAAGATGCCGACATCATCATCGTAAACACCTGCAGCGTGCGTGAAAAGGCCGAGGAAACAGCCATCGTCAACATCAGCAAGCTCAAGTACTTGCGCAAGAAAAATCCCGACGTGAAAGTCGTCGTGTGCGGTTGCATGGCCAAGAATCGCGGGCCGGAACTGCTCAAGCGCCTCAAGAACGTAAACTACATCGTAGGCCCGGACCAGTACCGCAAAATTCCAGAACTCTTGTTCGGGGATGCCCAGAGCCCGCTGCACAAGACGCACCACAAGATGTTCATCGACGAAGACCGCGACGAGAACTACCTCGGCGAATACGCCAAGCTGCAGAATGACGTGAGCGCATTCGTCGCGATCCAGCGTGGTTGCAACAAGCGCTGCAGCTACTGCATCGTGCCGTACCTCCGTGGTCCCGAGAAATACCGCGACATGGACGACGTGCTGACAGAAGTCAAGCGAGCCGCCGACAAGGGCATCACCGAAGTGATGTTACTCGGCCAGACGGTGAATGCCTACAAGACGCCAAACGCAGACTTCACGACATTACTGACAAAAGTTTCCGAAATCGGTGGTATCAAGCGCATCCGCTTTACAAGCCCGCACCCGCGCCATTATACAAACGAACTCATTGACGTTCTCTTGAACAATCCGAAGGTCTGCCATTACGCGCACATTCCGCTCCAGAGCGGCTCCGACGCAATTCTCAAGAAAATGCGCCGCCAGCACAACATGGATCAGTACATGACCGTCATCGAGCAGTTGCGCAGCAAGGATCCGTACTACGCCATTTCGACAGACGTGATTTGCGGATTTGTCGGCGAAACCGACGAAGATTTCGAACAGACGATCAAGGCGTTCGAAGCTTGCCAATTTGACACGGCATACATGTTCATCTACAGCCCGCGCAAAGGCACTGAATCCTTCAACGAAGCCGAAATTCTCACGCCCGAAGAAAAGTCGGCTCGCCATTCGCGCCTCGTGGAACTCCAGAACGCCATCACGCTCAAACGCAACCAGATGATGATTGGCCGCACCGAAGAAATCCTCGTCGAACACGGCTCCACCCGCGACAAGACAGAACTCGTCGGCAAGACGGACAACTTCAAGAAGGTCATTTTCAAGCCGGAAGAAGGTCGCATCATCAAGCCGGGCGATTACGTCAAGGTGAAAATCGACGATATCCGAGGCTGGACGCTCCGCGGCACCCTCGTGTAACGCACCTCAAAACCACAGACCGCACACCCTAGTCGAGTTTACGTAACTCGTGGAATATCAACGAGTTACGCATTCAAAGCAAGCCATTTTGTAAAAATATTTATATCTTTACTCTTGAGGGTAACTAGAGGGTAATATGGCTAAATATTTTATTCACAATTTGGTTATTACAGGCGCACTGTGCGCGTTTGCCACCACAGCATCTTTTGCTGAGGCCGCACCGACTCTCGCCACCGCCCAAAAAGCTTACGTCAACGGCAACTGGAAAGTCGCCGCCGCCGCATACGAACAGGTCTGTCCGAACGAACCTGAAAACACTCGTACCGAATGCTATTTATGGAACGTGCTAGCCCTTTCCCAAACGGGCATCGCCGCTGATTTCAGCAAGGCTGGCAAGCGTCTCGACAGTCTCATCGACAAGACGAACCCGCAACAAGCCATTTACGCGGACCTCATGATGACCAAGGCCCAGTTCCAAATGTACCTTGGCCGCTACAACAAGGCCGCCGAATCTCTCGTACACGCTATTGAAACATCGCAGCCGCATCAAGTGACCGTGCTGCAAAAAGTCTGCGTCGCCGTCCAAGACCGCGCCCACAGCGAAGATTTGAACGAAGCCTGCAAAAACCTCGGCAATCCCGAAGCCATGAAGCAAGCCGCCGCCAAGAGGGAACAAGCTCAGGCCGAGCAAGTCAAGGCTGAACAGGCCGCAAGCGCCGCTCCGCAAGCAAGCACAACGCCATCAGCAAATAATGACGCCGCTAAAGCCACAGAATCAAAGACATCAGCCCCCGCAACAACAGTCGCTACAGCTGAACCCGCGCAAACAAAGGCTCCCGAAGCAAAGCCTGCCGAAGCCAAATCCGCATGGCAACTGCAATTGGGCGCATTTGGCGTCAAGTCCAACGCCGATTTACTCGTAGACAATCTCAAAAAGCGCAACATCGCCTGCACCATCAGCCAGAACACGCTTGAAAGCGGCAAAGTCCTCTATATCGTGCGCACCGGTCCATTTGATACAAAGGAAAGTGCAGTGGACTATGGCGCCAAAAAACTGGCCCCGCTCAATGTGGAATTCAGGCCGATGCTCGTAAAACAGGCCCTTTAAGCAAACAAAATTATACTCGAAAAAATTTTTTACAGATTTTAGCGCCTAAAACATGCGTTTTTTTGCTTTATACCTACAAAAAAAGCAAAAATAGTGCTATATTTGTTGTGCTCCCCCGCCGGGGTGGTGAAATTGGTAGACGCGCTGGACTCAAAATCCAGTACTCGCGAGAGTGTGAGGGTTCGATTCCCTCCCCCGGCATTAAACGTTTAAGAAAGAGATCAAAATGAGTAACATGTTCAAAGTGCTTTCTGCTGTTCTTTTCGCGGGCTCACTAGCGTTTGCTCAGTCTGACGACCTCTTCTCTGACGATTTCCAGGATGCTGCTACTGCAGATTCCATTGCTCAGGCTAATGCCGAAGCATCAACTCAAGCTAACATTGGTAATGCACAGGCCGTCGGTGGCCAGTGGGAAGGCTTCAAGTACGAAGACATGGGCCTTACTCAGTGGGAATACCAGCAGGCTAAGGAACAGGGCGTCTCTCGTGAAAAGTTGACGAAGCTCGTCGAACTTGGCATCCGCCCGACAGAATACCTCCAGAAGCCATGGAACAGACTCGGCGTGAGCGAAGAAGATTGGCTCAGCCAGCGTGCCGAAGGCATGGAAGATGCAGACATCGACCGTTCTTATCGCTATCGCAATGGTGATCAGGGCAGTGCCTATATTTCCCTTTTGATTCCATCTTACTATCAGTGGAAAACAAAACAGACTGCCAAGGCAACCTTTATGGATGTCCTCGAAATCGGCAGTATCGCCACAACAGTGGTTCTCTATGTTCAGGACAAGAGCTATTGGTGGTACGGATTCCTCGGAATCGCAGCCGCTCATCTTTGGTCCTTTGCAGATGCATTCATCACCACTCAGTGGGATAGCAATCCAGACGCAAACCGCTTCAGCTTTGGCGTTATTCCGACTCCGGACCAGGGCGTTGCAAGCTTCTTCAATGTCAAGTTCTAAGCAGCAATGCAGCTAGAATTACTTAAAGCCAAAATTCATCGCGCTACAGTTACTGATGCAAACCTCAACTACGAGGGTTCCATCACTATAGCTCGCGATTTGATGGATGCAGCAGGCATCCTCCCCTTCGAAAAAGTCGGCGTCCTTGACGTCAATAATGGTTCCCGCCTTGATACTTATGTAATCGAGGGCAAAGCCGGTTCTGGCGTGATTTGCCTGAACGGTGCGGCTGCGCGCTTGGTACAGCCGGGCGACCTCGTGATTATCGTGGCTTATGCAACGATGTCTCCAGAAGAAGCCAAGACCTGGAAACCGACCGTTATCCGCGTCAACGGCAAAAACGAAATCATCGAAAAAATCTAACAGCACAAATACATGCGTATAAAGTTCCCGGCTTCGCCGGGCTTTTTTTTATAAAAAAATTTACGTTTTGGCAGTTTATGACAATGTAAATGTTGTATATTAAAGGTAAACTAAAATAACGAGGTTTTAATGCCAGATAATATCCTTTACATTGCCATTGCATCGGCAATACTTTTACTTATCATCATCTTCGTGATGTCTTACATCAAGGCCGCCCCTGATGAAGCCATCATCGTATCCGGTATCCAAAAACAGCCTAGAGTCATCATCGGCCGTGCAGGGCTTCGCATTCCGTTCTTCGAACGCGCCGACCACCTTTCACTTCAACTGATCCAGATTGACGTGAAGACAGGCAGCCCAGTCCCCACCAAGGACTACATCAACGTTTCCGTCGATGCTGTCGTGACCGCCAAGATTTCGGACAATCCGGACCGCCTCAAATCTTCTGCACAAAACTTCTTGAACAAGAAACCCGAAGACATCCGCGCTATGATCGTTGACATTCTCGAAGGTAACATGCGTGAAATTGTTGGCCGTATGCAGCTCGTGGATCTCGTGGGTGACCGCAAGCAGGTTTCTGAACTCGTGCTCGAAAATGCCATCCCGGACCTTGAAAAGCTCGGCATTGTTGTGCAGACGTTCAACATCCAGAATTTTGAAGACGCCAACGGCGTGATTGAAAACCTCGGTGTCGATAAGACATCTGCCATCCGCAAGGCAGCTGCCATTTCCAAGGCGAATGCCGAACGCGATATCAGCGTGGCTCAATCGCAGGCCAAGAAAGAAGCAAACGATGCAGCCGTTGCCGCAGAACTCGAAATTGCCCAGAAGCAGAACGACCTCGCCGTGAAAAAGGCCAACTTGCAGAAGATTTCTGATACCGAAAAGGCAATTGCTGATGCCGCTTACGAAATCCAGAAGCAGACGCAGCAGAAGGAAATCAATGTTGCCCAAGCCGAAGCAGAAGTCGCCAAGCAAGAAAAGGAAATTGAAATTCGCGAACGCATGGTCATGGTGACCGAAAAGGAACTTAAGGCTCAAATCGAAAAGAAAGCAGAAGCCGAACGCCAGGCACAAATCCAGCGTTCCGAAGCCGAACTCTTCCAGCAGCAAAAAGACGCTGAAGCCGTCCGCTACAAGGAAGAACAGCGCGCCAAGGCCATCAAGCAGATTGCTGACGCCGAAAAGGAAAAGGCATTCGCTGAAGCCGAAGCTACAAAGGCAAAGGCACTCGCCGAAGCTGAAGCTACAAAGGCAAAAGGCTTAGCCGAAGCAGAAGCAATCAAGGCTCAAGGTCTTGCCGAGGCAGAAGCGCTCAACAAGAAGGCCGAAGCCATGAAGCTCTATGGTGACGCAGCCCGTCAGGAAATGCAGCTCAAAACCATTGAAAAGTACTTCGAGCAGATGCCTCAAATTGCAGCCGCCATTGCAAAGCCGATGGAAAAAATTGGCAATATCACCATGTACGGCGAAGGCAATACGGCAAAGCTCACCGGCGATATCACCAAGACGCTCACACAGGTCACGAATGGCCTCACGGATTCGCTCGGCATTGACCTCCGTACAGTTCTTGGCTCCATGTTCGGGGCAAAACTCGCTGGAGTCACCAAGAGCGACGACTCCAAGACCGACAATAACAAATAATTCCTGAAAAATCAATCTCAACCAGGAGACTTCGTTTTATACCGAAGCCTCCTTTTTTTATATTCATGATATGCGATCCATGTGTTTTACAGTGTTATTTCTAGCAGCGTTCACCTTTGCCGCCGCAGCAAAGGCAGATTCTACCGCGCTCTCGGAAACACTCGTTGCAGCACAAGACACCATAGTCGATACAATCTACGTCATTCAAGAAAGCGGCATACCTTGGAACCGAGAGCACTTCGACCCCGAACGCCTCGTCCGTCACGATACATTCGACCCTGCTTTGAAAGTCGCATACACTTATTCCGTGAGCTTTATCGGCGGTTCATTCGGATCGTTTGCCCAGCAAAGCTTTATGGCTCATTTCGCTTACGAGTTCACCCCTAATTTACACTTGTACGCAAACGTTGGGCTATGGATGCCGCTCTATTCAAGCCTCCACTTCGGCAATCGCATTGCCCGCGAAGATGTAAAGCAAGGGAACGTGGGGGTCTTGATTCCAGACATCGCGCTTGAATACAAGCCTAGTGACAAAGTTTCCCTAAGAATCTTGTACGTCAACGAAAGAGATGCATTCAGAGCCTATGGACCACACCGTTATTTCTACGATGACTGTCCATGGAGCAGTTCTTTTTATTGCAGATAAAAACTGAATAAAATCTTTTTTAAACGCAAAGAGCACGTCATGCGGGCGGGGCCCCAGCTCGGAGTTGACGCCTACGGCGTCAGCGGCTTCACTCGGTCATGTGCGCCTGCAAGCAGTCGCCCGCGACTCTCGTTTTGCACGCTACTGCGAAGACAATACCTTGGCCGACGCCTCCATTCTCGCGACGATCTATCATAATCCTTAAATTATATAGTCTCTTTTCTCGCTTTTTTCTATACACGTTTTTTTGTATATTCGTTTTTATGAAACGAATTATTTTATCTGCTCTTTGCATATCAACGCTTGCCTTCGCAAACGTCACAACAAACATCGAACCGTCCGAAATGGCCTCCCAAGTCATTGCCGAGGCCAATTACGAATTTCGAAACGATGGCATCCCCTGGAACCGCGAATTTGATTCTGACCGCATGGTCCGTCACCAGACATTCGATCCGGCCTTAAAAGTCGCATACTCCTATTCGCTCAATTTCGTTGCAGGAAGTTTCGGGTCGTTCGCTAACCAAAGCCTTATGGGACATTTCGCCTACGAGTTCACACCGATTCTTCACTTGTACGCAAATATCGGTCTTTGGATGCCAATCTACGCAAACATTAGCAATGGTAGCCGCATCGCAAGAGAGGACCTACGCCAAGGCAATGTTAATGTGTTGATTCCAGATGTTTCTCTAGAATACAAGCCAAGCGAAAACACATTGATAAGAATTTCCTACGTCAATGAACGAGACGCCCTGAAAGCCTACGGCCCACGCAGTTTCTTCCACAGCGAATGCCCTAGCCGAAGTTCCATTCTCTGCCAGTAAGCACATCTATTCTATATTGCCACCCCGGATTTATTTCGGGGGCTTTTTATTTTTCTAAATTTTACGGCAAAGAATGTTCCGCAACTATTCTAAAGCGCTCCACCTGAACTTTGCCGTAGGAGTTTCTTCGGCTGTTTTTGCCGCATTCCTTTTGGCAGGCTGTGAAGAAGAAAAGCCAGCCCCCGTCGTTCGCGAAGTTCGCCGCATCAAGGGCGAAGTCGAAGTGCTAAACAGCTGCAGCATGAAGGGTGCCGCCGTCAAGATGCGCACCTTCTTACGCGACAACGGTTTTGATGTCGTCCATATCGACAACGAACGCCTCCAGAATTACGACGAAACGATTATCGTGCTCAGGAACCCGGAATGGGAAGGCGCACAGGCGCTCGCCGCAACCTTAAAAACAAAGAACATTCTTGTACTCCAGAACAAGAACGCCACGGTCGATGCCGTCGTACACACCGGAAGAGATTTTCAACAAATAATAGAACCCGATCAGGGAGAAAAAAATGACAGCAACAAATAACCAAGATTTTTCTGAAACCGTTAAGCTTGGTGCAGGTATCCTTTTTGAACTTCGCGCCCAGAACGTGCAGCTCATCGACCTCCGCGGCGTCAAAAACGAAGCGGACTATTTCCTCATCGCCACTTGCGAAAGTGAAGCCCAGATGCAGGCCATTTTGAATGAACTCACCAAGGAATTCAAGGCTCGCAAGCTCCACTATGTCGGCGTTGAATACAAGGAAGGTGTGCGTTGGGCCATCTTCGATGCTGGTCTTGACCTGATGGTTCACCTCTTCGAAGAAGAAAAGAGAAACGAAATTTCCTTCGACCGCCTCTATGCAGACGGCAAACTCATGAACCTCGACGAACACGACTTCATCCGCGAAGACGCCAAGAAGTCTGGAGACGACAATGAACTCATTTAATGCAGAAATCGCAAAGGCACTTGCTGCAACTGGAGCTTTTGACGAAGAAGCCGCATTGAAACTTATTTCCGTACCGCCTGATACAAGTCATGGCAACTACACCATCCCGTGCTTTTCGCTTGCAAAGACTCTCCGCAAGGCACCGAAGCTCATTGCCGAAGATTTAGCCGCCAAGGTTCAGCTCCCGGCAGGTCTTTCTAAAGTTGAAGCCGTAAACGGTTACCTCAACTTCTTCATCGACCGCGGATTCCTCGCCAAGTCTACCCTCGACGAAATCGCCGCCAAGGGTTTGGAATACGGCCACGCCGCATCGAATGGCAAGGTTGTCTGCATCGACTACAGCTCACCGAACATCGGTAAGGAACTCGCCTTCCACCATTTGCGCTCCACCATGATTGGTAACTCGCTCGCCCGCATTTACAAGGCCGCCGGTTACAAGGTCGAACGCATCAACCACTTGGGCGACTGGGGTACCGCATTCGGGAAGCTCATCGTGATGTACCTCCGCGAAAAGCTCCCGACCGACGAAGCAACTTTGAACGCCCTCACCGTGAAGGAACTCAACATCCTTTACGCAAGCTTCTCCAAGGCCTCCAAGGAAGAACCCGGCCTCGAAGACGAAGCACGCGCCGCATTCACAAAGCTCGAACAGGGTGACGAATTCTACCGCAAGCTGTGGACCGCTTTCCGCGCCGCAACGCTCAAGGAACTCATGCGCATTTACGACATGATGGGCGTTGGCTTCGACCACTACACTGGCGAATCCTTCTTTGAAGACAAGATTCCGGCAGTGCTCGACGAACTCCGCGAAAAGAACTTGTTGGTAAATAGCCAGGAACGCGACGTGGTGATGCTCGACGAATTCGACCTGAACCCGTGCCTTATCCGCAAGAGCGATGGTTCCACGTTGTACGCAACCCGCGACCTCGCCGCCGCCATCTACCGCAAGAAAGAATACAACTTCGACAAGTGCCTTTACGTGGTGGACTTGGGACAAGCTCTCCACTTCAAGCAGGTGTTCCACGTGCTCAAGAAGATGGGCCGCGAATGGTACAAGGACATGTACCACATTCCGTTCGGCGTGATCCTCCAGATGGTCGACGGCAAGTGGGAAAAGGGCAAGACCCGTACCGGTACGGCAAGCCTCCTCCGCGACGTAATCGAAGCCGCCCAGAAGAAGATTCTCGAATTCATCGACGAAAAGAATCCGGGACTCGAAAACAAGGAACTCATTGCTCGCCAGATCGGTATCAGCGCTCTTACCTTCAACGACCTCAAGAACAGCCGATTGAAGGATGTCCGCTTTGACTGGGATGCCGTGATGAGCTTCGAAGGCGACACAGGTCCGTACGTGCAGAACGCACACGTCCGTCTTTGCAGCATTATGCGCAAGGCTGGCTACACCGTTCCGGTGGCTGACGTGGATTACGCACAGCTTACCGATGACGCCGCCTATAGCCTCATCAACATTCTCGCCAAGAAGGGCGAAAAGATTCTCGCCGCCGTCAAGGACGATGAACCGAGCGTGCTTGCGCAATACGCACTCGAAATTGCCGAAGCCGCACACAAGTTCATCCACGAAGACCGCGTGCTCGGATCCGCCGAAGAAAAGTCCCGCTTGTTCCTCGTGCAGTCTACGCAGATTGTGCTCGAGAACGTGCTGGATTTACTCGGCCTCTTCCCCATCCGCCAGATGTAAAATACGCCGCGCCCTCGGCGCGACGCATTTTTTATGCATATAAAAAAAGAGAGCTTTTTAAGCTCTCTTTTTTTTGCGCTCAGCGCAAGCCTTAGTTACCGTTAATGCATCTCACAGAGTAGCCGTTGTTCTTTGCGGTTGCCGGGACGAGCTGGCGAACCATCTGGTCACTCATGCGTCCCATAGCCCAAAGCCAAATCGTTTCGTTACGGCCGTTCTGTGCAGACCAGAAGCCAGCATATTCACCCATATCGACATAGCGAACCGTGGATGTGCCGAGGAGCTTGCGATAGCCCGAAGAGAAAATGGTGAAACCGTATTCGTCGGTACCGCCACCGCCCTGCCAGCCAGTCGTAGCCTTCATCTTTGTAGCAAAGTTACCGCACTTGTCCACACCGTCATAGCAACCCGTGAGGCCCTTGAGCATATCGGACCATTCGCGGTCACGCGGCAAGTGCCAGCCTTCCGGGCAAGCCTTACGAGCACCTTCAAGGTCGTACAGACGACCGCTACGGGCGCAGTAAGAATCCTTGTCTTCGTAGCACCAGGAGTGGCCTTCGACATTGTAGTTCACGTTCTGAGCAAACCATTCACGGCCTTCGACCTTGATGATTCGATAAACTTGTCCGTCACGCGGGTCCGTAAAAGAAGAAGACTTATCACGGATTTCGGCGCGATGTTCCTGTTCGGCAATGCGGAATTCCGAAAGCTGTTCGCGCTTGTACTTCTGACGGCCTTCAAGTTCGTTCACCCAAGCCTTCTGAGCCTGCGGATTCGTGAACTTTATACGCAAGTCATGAACGTTGAACAAGTCGTTACCGCAAGCAAAGTCAACACCGACGACATTGATGATGAGGTCCTGGTTACCAAAGCGGCGCGGCCTGTCGAAATACGAAATCCATGCTTCCATGGTATTGCGGCAATTTTCGTAGAAGCTCGGATCTTCGACCATCTTTGCAGGAACAGTCATGTTACCGGCAACAGAGAAGTCGAACTTGTCATCAAGAACGCGGAAGGAAACCGGCTGAACATTTTTGTAGTGAGTGTATTCGCCAAAACGGATATTGCCGTCAATCTTGGCAGCGGCGTATTCGCCCTGACCTTCGGCGTTAAAAATGGCATCCCAAGTCTTAGGAGGTGCAGCAAACACCTGCGCAACAGACAAAGCGAGCACGGAGTAAATTCCCAGTCTGAACAATTTAATTCTCTCCATTTTTCAATACTTTTTATTTCTTAGTGTAATGTTAGTTATTTTTTGTCTACTTGGAAATAAAATATTTGGTAACATGGCCTAAATTTTTTAATATTATAGTATGTCTATGACTCGTTATATTCTCCAGATTCTCTGCCCCGACCAAAAAGGGCTTATTGCCGGCACAACGCAAGTTCTTGCAAAGGCCGGAGCTAACATTATCGACCTCCAGCAACACACAGCCAAGGATATCGAAACATTTTTCTTGCGTGCCGTTTTCGACATCGAAGCAGATGGCATACCCGAAGTCAAAAGACACCTCGAAACGATTGCCCCGCACCTCCAGCTGAACTGGAAGCTGTTCGACACCTCCAAGACTGAACGTGTCGCCATTTTCGTATCGAAAACCGACCACTGCCTTTACGACCTTCTCCTCAAACGTCGCGATGGCGACCTTCCCTGCGAATTCAGCTGCATCGTGGGTAACCACCCGGACTTGGGCCCCGTGGGCGGCTCTTTCGGCGTGCCGTTCTACTACGTGCCGTCCAACCCGGACAAGACGATCCCCGAGAACCGTTTCCGCGAAATTATCGAAGAAACAAAGACCGATACAATCGTCCTCGCCCGCTACATGCAGATTTTGACGGCGCAGTTCACAGAAGAATTCAAGTACCGCATCATCAACATCCACCACGGATTCTTGCCGGCCTTCAAGGGTGCAAAGCCCTACCACCAGGCATGGCACAAGGGTGTGAAGATTATCGGTGCTACAGCGCATTTTGCCACTGAAGACCTCGACCAAGGTCCGATTATCTGTCAAGACATCCAGCGCGTCCCCGAAACCGCAAGCATCGATGAACTCGTCGAACTCGGCAAGGATATCGAAAAGCGTACGCTTTCGCAGGCACTCAAGCTTTGGCTTGAACACCGCGTGTTCGTCCACGCAGGCAGAACCTTTATTCTCTAGGAGACACCTATGTCCGAAGAAATCAAGAATGAAGTCCCCGCTCAAGAGCCGACTACAGAAAGCGAAGTCAAGACCGAAGCAAAAGCCGAAGTCAACCAGACTAGCTTTGAATCTACCGAAGAGCTCGTCAATCCGCTGACAGGCGAAGTCATTTCGCCGGCAAAGCATAAGGAACCGAGATCCAATTCGCCGTACAAGCAGTTCAAGCCGGAAACGTTCGTGAACCCGATGACAGGCGAAGAGGAACAGACATCGATCGGTTCCCAGGTCATCATCAAGAAAGACCGCGGACTTGCCTACTACGTCGGCTTTGCACTGCTCGTCGTCTTGAGCGTTGCATTCTTCTTCTTGCCGGGCATCGCCATTACATTCGCCGTAAGCCGCATTGCCCCATTAACCACGTCTGCCGCATGGGTATTCAGCTCCATCTTGAGCTTCGGCGTCTGGCTCATCTTCAAGATGAAGGTCAAAGGATTCGAAAGATCCTTCCATAGCTATTTGGTGCTTTGCGTCATATGCCTTGTCGCCATGTTCGCCATCCAGTTCATTACCAACTACAACATCATCTCTGAAGTTATCGCGCTCCTCGTCGGAGCAAAAGCTTAGGAATTTGCAATGACCAAAACAGATACTTTTGTACACTTTCTCGTAGAATCCGGTGCCCTCAAGTTCGGCAACTTCATCACCAAGAGTGGCCGCGAAACGCCTTACTTTATCAACACCGGAGAGTTCCGCACGGGCGCATCCCTTTCTAAGCTTGCAGAATTCTACGCAGCAGCATTCATGGAACACTTTGCCGACAAGGCCCAGAATCTTTATGGTCCGGCCTACAAGGGCATCCCTCTTTGCGCCGCAACCGCAATGAAGCTCTCTGACGTGTACGCCAAGAACCTCACGTTCACATACAACAGAAAAGAAGTCAAGGACCACGGTGAAGGCGGTTCTCTCGTCGGTTACAAGTACGCCGAAAAGACAAACGTCGTCATCATCGAAGACGTGATTACCGCAGGTACATCTGTCAACGAAACGATGCAGGCGCTTTCCCAGATTGAAAACGCAAACGTCATCGGTCTCCTCATTTCTGTGGACCGCAAGGAAAAGCTCGAAAACGGCAAGTCTGCCCTCCAGACAGTCCAGGATGAATACGGCATCGAAGCCCATTCCATCGTGAACATCAACGACATCATCGCATTCCTCGAAAGCGAAGAAAACCGCAAGGCCATCAATGCCCCCGAAGGAATCCTTGAACGCGTCTACGCCTACCGCGAAAAGTGGGGCGCCGTCTAAGGCAACTCAAGACTCGAGTGTTAATGGCGTTCAAGAAGTCCATAATTTCCCTTGGATTTGCAATCTGCATGCTCGCCGGGTGTGCAGATTCTTATCATTGGACCGCAAGCCACCCCTCCTACCATAAGGCACCTTATGGCGGTATTGCGGTGACAGGTATCGAAAACGCATTTGTCATTACGCGTTCGAACTGGTTTGCCAAGCGCCTCGAAATCGGCACAGACAGCATCCAAATTAAAGGAACGCTCCACTGCCGAAACATCTTCGAAACCGAGATGCGCAAAGCGTACGGGAATCTCATCGTCCTCCCCGATACAGCCAATACCAAGTTCCCCGAAGAAAGCCTAAAACTTGACGAACGCATTTTCATCAAGGGCCATATTCCGGAACAAGGCGTTACGCTCAAGGACTCCGCAGGGAACGTCCCGCCCGTAGTGCTCATTCTGCACGAATTTATCATCGGCACAGACCTGAAACGCGAAAACTTCTTTGACTACGCCTTCATCCATAACGAAAGCGAAAGTCTCCGCAAGCCAGACAACGTCAGCGCCATTTTCTCGTACACGCTTTGGGACAATTTGAAACAGCGCCCGCTCTTTAGCGCCGTTGACGAGATCCAGCAGCCGATAACGACGTACAAGTTAAGCAACTTGACGAACCTCGTCCAGATGGCCGTCCAAAAAATCCGCAAGAATCTTTACGAGGGGGTCGTCAAATGAAAAAGCTCCTCGTCATCTTGATGTTTTTGGTCTCCTGGGCAAGCGCTGCCGAAGTTTACTTCGATTCCAAATTTACTCTTTGGAAAGATGCAACCATTTATATTTGGACTTTAGACGGGAACGCCCCCGTCAACGCAGGCGAATTCTGTCTATCGCTCCGACGCAACAACACGGGCATCGGAGAGCCCAAATGCCGTGAACTCGGTGAATGGGAACGCGACACCATCGCCACTCGATATGGGTCCTGGCTCTCGAATAACCTCGAAAAAGGATTGCCCTCGAGCTACTTGCGTGCAAGGCACCCCGGCATGGCAGCCAAGATCCAGGCCCTTGAAGACAATATAGTCCTCTTCCTTGCACCTCAAGGGAAATTCATCCAAGTTGCCATCTTTGACGAAACAACTCAGGAACCTAAAGCCGCAGGCATCGTCAAGGCAAACTCCGACAAGGTCGCCCTCAGTGACGAAATCGCCGCCACGTTCTTCGACAAGCGCACCAAGCGCCGCCTCACCAAAGAAGAACGCCTCAAGATGCAGACTGAACCCGACGACCTCTATAAGGAAGTCCCGAACTTAAAGATTTGGGCAGGTGTTGGAGTCGGCTACTCACAAGCCCATTTCCCGCTCACACCGGACAACTGGACTAGCAGCCACACCAGAAGCCGCGTCAGGAATTACCGAGTCACCAAGGATTCTGTAAGCCTCTGGAACTTTATCGAAGATGACGATACATTCCTCAGCCTTTACGCAGGCCTCACTTGGCACGGATTTATGGGCATTGAACTCATGTACCGCTATTCCAACCGCGACATGAAAACAGACAAATCCGACACCGTCTACAAAGAACTCGACCACTGGAATTTTGGACAGCACGACATTGGCCTCAACGCTATTTTGTCCATGACCTACCCCATCACGACTTGGCTCGACATCACGCCGCTATTCTTCCTCGGATTCCAATACACGTTCTATTCCGAAGATATTGGCTTGAAAAAAGAAGTCAAGAAGCCCTCAAGAGCTTACCAGTACCGCGTCAAGTTTGAAGACGTCTACAAAGGCGCGTTGGTCGGCATTGGCGGACAGTTCGTCTTCAAGAAGCATTACGGCCTAGACCTGCGTGCAGGCATCTCTAGCCGCGGCAGGGACATTTACGAAGCCCCATCGCCCGATGCAGGCGCCGCCCCCACAACAATCGGAAGATTCACCCTCGATTGCTTTGTAAGCCTTGGGTTTGAATACCACTGGACTTTATAATTTGCTAAATTTGCCGTCACTATGAGTGACGAAATTAAAGAAGAAACGAAAGAAAGAGTAAATCCGTTTTTAACGCCTGTCAAAATTATCGAGCCCAAGAACAAGCTCCCCGATTATACGTTTGATATGCTCCCCGAAGAACAGAAGGCTATTCTCCGGGAACACGGCTGGACCGAACTGATGCCTGTCCAGCGCAAATCCATCCCTTACATGCTCGCCGCCCGCGATATGCTCGTGCAATCGAAGACGGGTTCGGGCAAGACGGGCGCATATGCCCTCCCGCTTTTGCAGGTCATTGTCCGTGACCATCCGTATCCGCAGGCACTTATCCTCGTGCCCACGCGAGAACTCTGCATCCAGGTGCAAGAAGAATTTGAAAAGCTCTCGAAGGGTACGGGTATCAAGTCCGTCGCCATCTTTGGCGGCGTGAGCTACGAACCGCAAATCAAGGCTCTCCGCTCCGGCGTTCATGTGATTGTTGCCACTCCGGGCCGTCTCATGGACCACATCCAGCGCGGCAACGTAGACTTGCTTTCTATCCGCGACCTCGTGCTCGACGAAGCGGACGAAATGCTCTCGATGGGTTTCTACCCCGACATGCAGAAGATCCGCAAGTACCTGCCGAAGGCTATCTCCTGCACGATGTACAGCGCCACGATTCCGCAGACGGTCAAGAGCCTTGCTCGCGAATTCCAGCGCCCGGGTGCCGATTTCCTTTCGCTCAGCTACGACAAGGTCATCGCGAACAACCTCGAACACCGCTACTACACTTGCGACGTGATGGAAAAGGATTCCATGACCATCAAGGTTCTGGAATACTACAATCCTGAAAGCTGCATGATTTTCTGCAACTACAAGCGCGACGTGAGCTACCTCGAACAGGTGCTTTCCGGTTACGGTTTTGAAGTTGGCGCATTGAGTGGCGACGTGGCCCAGAGCCTCCGCGAAAAGACGCTCAACGCCTTCCGCGACAAGAAGCTCAAGATTCTCATCTGCACAGACGTGGCCGCTCGCGGTATCGACGTGGACCACGTAACACACGTGATTGTCTACGACCACCCTGCCGACCACGAAGTCTATGTGCACCGCAGCGGACGTACCGCCCGTGCAGGCCGCAGCGGTCTCTGCATCTCGCTTATCACGCCGGTCGAAGAAATCGACCTCCGCCAGACGGCCGTCGACTTCGGCATCAACTTCATCAAGATGGATCCGCTCACAAACGAAGAAATCGCAAAGAAGGTGAGCGAACGCACTAAGGTCCGCCTCGAAGAAGTCCGCAAGCACTTCGGCGGTCAAAAAGCAACCGAACGCATCAGCCGTATGCTCCCGCTCGTCAAAGACCTCGCGAACGGCACGACCGACGACCAGATGCTACTTGCCTACCTGCTCGACAGATACGCTTGGAAGAAGTAGGCACATAAAAGAACTTAAATAAAAACAAGAAGGCCTAGAAATGGCAAAGATCAAAGTAAAATCCGCAAAAGAAATCGAACTGATCCGCGATGCCGGCGCTCTCGCTGCCGAAACGCTGATCCGTGCTGGAGAAATGTGCAAGCCCGGCGTCTCCACGCTCGAAATCGATGAATTCATCGGCGACTACACTCGCCAGCACAAGGGCATCTCCGCCTGCATGGGCTATCACGGTTACCCGCGCTACGCCTGCATCAGCATCAACGAAGTTGTCTGCCACGGCATTCCGAACGCGAACACCATCCTCAAGGATGGCGACATCGTGAACATCGACATCACCACGATCCTCTCCGGCTACCACGGCGATACGTCTGCCATGTTCTGCGTCGGCAAGGTCTCTGACATTGCCCGCGAACTCGTCGATACGGCCAAGTTCTGCATGGAAGAAGGCATCCGCGCTGCAGGTGAAAGAGGCGCCCACTGGAACGACATCGGCTGCGCCATCCAGGACATCGCCGACGAACACGGCTTTAGCGTCGTCGAAGACTACTGCGGTCACGGCATCGGCCGCGGTTTCCACGAAGAACCGACTGTCTACCACTTCCGCAACTACGAACGTTGCCCGTTCATCGAAGTCGGTAACGTCTTTACGGTCGAACCGATGCTCAACGTCGGACGCCCGGGAACAAAGACTCTCGCTGACGGTTGGACCGCAGTGACCCGCGATGGCTCTCTCAGCGCCCAGTGGGAACACACCGTCGTGAAGACCAAGGATGGCATCGACATCCTCACGCTTCCGCGCTAAACCGCCGCATTTCAAATACTATAGAACGCCTCGCGCCGTAAAAAGCACGAGGTGTTATTTTTTTGCATTTTTCGCAAAAGAATATATATTACAACCGAAAAAACAGGTACACGAATTAACTAGTAACCAACAACTAGTAACTACCAACTAATAATAAAACCATGTCCTTCCTTTCTAACGCACGCGACAAAGCCATCGAGATGTTCTTCAGACGCAACGACTTCATCAACCGATTTGGTGAAATCCTGAACGTCGAAATCGATTCGCTTGAAAACCAGGCAAACGTAACCATCCTCCTGCATGGCGAATTCTCGCCGACCACACTTTGTGCGCACTACTGTTTCGAAGATACGGAACAAGGAACGATGATCGTCATAAACAAAGTAGAAAGCCCACGGACGCTCATTAACGAAATCGCCACCTTGTGGTTCAAAGACCATTCCATCAAGAAGGCTCTCCCAAAGGGTACGGGCTTGTTCGCTAAAATTTTGTTCTAACCGCCACAGAAGGTGTAATCATGGAAGAACAGCTTCAGAAAGCATTAAACAACGTGTCCTTCAGCGTCAATGCCGAAAAGCAGACAATGGACCTCACAGTCATCCCGCATGGAGAAACCTCCCCTATTTCGTTCCATTTGAACTATAAAATTGTCGAAAACGGCGAAAAAACCGAATTTTTTGTCACAAAAATCGCTTCAGATCGACTTTGGGTGGATGAAATTGTGAAAATGTGGTTAGAAAAAAGTAATTTTAATTATAAGATTCCTCAAAACATCGCAGGAATTGTTAAAATGTTCTTGAAATAGAAGGAGGCAGTTATGTTAAACTTTAACGAATTTAAAAAAGACGAATCCAGCTCCATTCAGGAAATGTTCAACTCAGTCGTCTTCAACCTGATTACGGACATTCCGGATTCGCTTCTCTGCCCCAACAGGGACCCCGATGCAAGAGCCGACATTCTCATCAAGCAAGCGGCCATCAAGGCTGCCGCCATAAGCACGTCGCTTTCTATACCGGCGGGTTTTACCGGCGTCCTGACCTCCATCCCGGACATTGCCGCCGTCTGGCGCATCCAGGCACAGCTAGTCTCCGACATCGCCTGCACTTACGGCAAGTTTGCCTTGCTCAGCCGTGAAGCCATGGTCTGGTGTTTATTCCGCCACAGCGCCGCATCGCTCCTCCGCGATGTCGCCGTACGCACAGGCAGCCGCATCGTCGTCCAGAAGCTTTCGCTTGCAGCCCTCCAAAAGTTGCTCCAGAAAATCGGCGTCAAGATTTCCGCGAACTTCCTTGGCCGCATCGCCCTCCGAGCCATCCCGGCAATTGGCGCGGTCGGTAACGGTGCATACACCTACTTCGACACAAACGAAGTCGGCAAGACCGCCAAATCCTACTTCAAGGCGCTCGAAGGGGTCGAAAAGCCGGAACTCGTCGAAAACTCTATAGACAAGGACCCAGAATCCACCGAAGAACCCGCCGATAGCGCAGAAGAACAAAAAGACAACGAAACGGTCTAGTAAGGCACACCACCATCGCTAGACCAACCTTTTTGGTCTGTTCAACATTTTTAAGCAACAAAAAAAAGACGGTATAAATACCGCCCTTTTTCTTTTTAATTTCTGGAATTAAAAATTATTCACCAGTCACGACGACAGTGTACTTGGCATAGATGCCGAAGAAGCTCGTTGCATTGACGTCAACGGTCTTAACCTTGGTGATACCGCCGTTTTTTGCAGCAGCTGCGATGCTTGCGTCACCCGTAGCGAAGATGCCGAGGATGGAGGAAGCAGAAGCTTCACCAGTCTTCGGGCCCTGATCGTTGGAGGTAGCGTTCACCGGATAGGTAACGTCCGAGTAGAGAAAGCCAGTAACCGGGGCAGAAGCCACTGCGCAACCAGAGAGAGCTGCAGCAGATGCGATTGCGGTAGCAAGAAGAAGAGTCTTTTTCATTATTTTACTCCTTTTTGTTTATTTGTAAGATGTGGCACAATGTAACAAAAAACTCTTAAAAAAAACAAATTTTGGAGAAAAAAACATTTTTTTTCAAAATTTTTCAAAAAATCACCAAAGAACCCCCTTTCAGGAAGGCAGGACTTGAACGTTCGCCCCTTTTTTTCTATTTTTGGGCGCAACATTCAATAACATCAACTCCATTAGTGGAATAAAAATATGAAAGACATTCAGCTGCACAGAAATATTGGTATTTCTGCTCACATCGACTCCGGTAAGACTACTCTTACCGAACGTATCCTCTACTTCACAAAGCGTATCCACGCTATCCACGAAGTTCGTGGTAAAGACGGCGTCGGTGCCACGATGGACTCCATGGAACTTGAACGCGAACGCGGCATCACGATTCAGTCTGCCGCTACGTTTGCAAACTGGACTCACACCAAGACCGGTGAAAAGGACTCCATCAACATCATCGATACCCCGGGGCACGTGGACTTCACGATCGAAGTGGAACGTTCTCTCCGCGTGTTGGACGGTGCTATCCTCGTCCTCACTGGCGTTGAAGGCGTCCAGTCCCAGTCTATTACCGTTGACCGCCAAATGCGCCGTTACCATGTGCCGCGCGTCGTGTTCGTGAACAAGTGCGACCGCTCTGGTGCAAATCCGCTCCGCGTTGCAGTCATGCTCAAGGAAAAGCTCAACCACAAGCCGTGCGTCATGCAGATTCCTATAGGTTTGGAATCCAATCTTAAGGGCGTGGTCGACCTTATCGAAATGAAGGCTTACTACTTCGAAGGCGAAAACGGCGACGACATGATCGAAAAGGATATTCCTGAAGAACTCGTCGACCAGGCTAACGAATACCGCGAAAAGCTCGTTGACTGCTGCGCTGACTACAGCGACGAAGTCATGGAAAAGGCTATGGAAGGCCAGTACGGCGTCGACCAGATCGACAAGGCCCTCCTCAAGAAGGTCATCCGCGAAGCTACCATCCGCCTCGACATCACTCCGGTGTTCATGGGTTCTGCTCATAAGAACGTTGGTGTCCAGAAGCTCCTCGACGGCGTTATCGACTACCTCCCGTGCCCGACCGACGTTGAAAACAAGGCTCTCGACCTCGACAACAACGAAGCTGAAGTTGTTCTCAAGTCCGAAGACAACGCACCGCTCGTCTGCTACGCATTCAAGCTCGTGAACGACCGCTATGGCCAGCTCACCTACGTCCGCGTTTACCAGGGTACCCTCAAGAAGGGCGACATGATCACCAACATGGCAACCGGCAAGAAGGTTTCCGTTGGCCGTCTCGTTCGTATGCACGCTGACGAAATGGTGGATATCACCGAAGCCGGTGCAGGCGACATCGTTGCTCTGTTCGGTATCGACTGCGCATCCGGTACGACTTTCACGGATGGCAAGAACCACTACAACATGACTTCTATGCACGTTCCTAACCCGGTTATCGAACTTGTTATTGAAGCCAAGAACCGTGACGACCTCGACAACATGTCCAAGGCCCTCAACCGCTTCACGAAGGAAGACCCGACGTTCCAGGTCGAAGTCGACAAGGAATCCGGTCAGACCATCATCAAGGGTATGGGCGAACTCCACCTTGACGTTTATATCGAACGTATGCGCCGTGAATACAAGTGCGACGTGACGACTGGTGCTCCGCAGGTTGCTTACCGCGAAACCATCACCCGTCCGGCCAAGTTCGACTACACCCACAAGAAGCAGACCGGTGGTTCTGGTCAGTACGCTAAGGTTGTCGGTGAAATGCGTCCGATGCCAGTCGAAGGCGACCAGGAAAAGGTCTACAACTTCGTCAACTCCGTCGTCGGTGGCCGTATTCCGAAGGAATACATCCCGTCTTGCGATAAGGGTTTCCAGAGCTGCATGGAAGCAGGTTCCCTCATCGGATTCCCGGTTGTCGGCATCGAAATGGAAGTCACGGATGGTGCATTCCACCCGGTCGACTCCTCTGATATGGCGTTCCAGGTTGCAGCCCGTATGGCCTTCCGCGAAGCTTTCGCTAAGGCTGGTGCTCAGATTCTCGAACCGATCATGAAGGTCGAAATCCAGACTCCGACCGAATTCCAGGGCGGTGTCGTGGGTAACGTTTCCCAGCGTCGTGGTGCAATCACTGGCACTAGCGAAGAACAGGGCATGACCACGATCGATGCAGAAGTTCCGCTTTCCGAAATGTTCGGTTATGCTACGGACCTCCGCTCCATGACCCAGGGTAAGGCAGAATTCACGATGGAATTCTGCAAGTACCTCCCGGTTCCGAAGAACATCCAGGAAGAACTCATCAAGAAGTACGGCGACAAGGTCAAGGCTAGAGCTTAGTCCTAGAACTTCTCGAAAGTTTAAAAGGCCTGCAACGGAAGTTGCAGGTCTTTTTGTTTGGGGTTAACACACACACAGTAATTCGTATAAAAGAAGAGTCCCGCAATGCTCTCACGGGACTCTCTTATAAACGTAACACTAGTAAGTTCTACTCCGCGATTCGATTCGGCTTCCCGTCTCAGAACCAGAATTTACTTGTGCCACAAGAATAATATAGCACACGAATTACGAGTGCGAACAAAATTTCGCGCACTCTTTTAATCCCGCGCGGAACATTCCAAATTGGAATAGCGGAGCCATTTAAGCATTCAACTTCGCTTCTTTCCAGAGCTTTTGCAGGCCCTCTAGGCCCACGTCCTTGATTTCCTGGCCCTGTTCCTTGACGCGGCGTTCCACTTCGCGGAAGCGCTTTTCGAACTTGTTGTTCGCGCGTTGCAGTGCGATGTTGGCGTTGAAACCGCAATGGCGAGCCACATTCACAAGGCTAAACATGATGTCGCCAAATTCATCTTCCAGGCGATCCACGTTTGCATTCTCGGGAGAAATCTTTTCCATCTCGGCACGGAATTCCGCAAATTCCTCTTGTGCCTTATCAAACACGGGAGCAGCCTCCCCCCAATCGAAACCGACTTTCGCCACGCGGCGGATAATATCTTGTGAGCGCGCAAGCGTAGGCATGCTCTTGCTGACTTTATCCATAATAGACTCGCCCGCATGCTTTAAGTTGTTTTTCTCCTGAGCCTTGATGCGTTCCCAACGGCGGCTCACGTCATTTGCCGTATCTACTTTAGCATCGCCAAACACATGCGGATGCCTGCGCACCATCTTTTCGCACAAGCCCTGGATCACGTCATCAATCGTAAAGTCGCCCTGTTCCTTGCACACCTGCGAATGGAAAACCACCTGGAACAGCACATCACCGAGTTCCTCGCACATGTGCTCTTTGTCGCCATCTTGCGCGGCATCGATAAACTCACAGCTTTCTTCAACCAAATATGGCAACAGCGAATGCGTGGTCTGCTGGCGGTCCCACGGGCAGCCGTTTTCCGAACGCAGACGAGCCATAATATCGACGAGATCCTTAAACGTGTACTTCATGCGCCCAAAGATAGAAAGTAAACGCGCCCCCTTGTTTTTCTGCAACAAATTCAGTAAATTAAGTCACAGCTTTATTAGATTCTTGCTTATATCGTTTCTTATATCCCTTAACTTTATTCTCACCAAATACGACACCCCAAAATACATCCAGGGTGTGACAATAGTATGGAAACGAAACTCTCTCCCGAAAATTATCCGCTCGCCTTGCGTGCATCCAAGTATAGTCCCAAGCAACTCTTTTGCAAAGGCTCTCTCCCCTCCAACGACAAAATCGGCATCGCCATGGTCGGCACGCGACGCCCATCCGCCAACGCCGAAGAACTCTGCAGGCGACTCGTCGATTCGCTCAAACCCACAAATGCCGTTGTTGTTTCAGGGCTTGCACAGGGCATAGACAGCTTTTGCCACCGCGCAGCCCTCGATGCAGGCATACCCACAATAGCCGTCTTAGCGCAAGGGCTAGACGCCAAAATCGAAGGGGAACGCAACACCCTCGCCAAACGGATTATCGACGCAGGAGGCGCCCTATTGAGCGAATACGAAGGCGACACGCCTGCCTACAAGGGGAACTTCATCGCACGGAACCGCATCATCAGCGGGCTCAGCCAATCGACGCTCGTGGTCCAGAGCCGTCAAAAAGGAGGCGCCCTACTCACCGCGCAATTCTGCCTAGACGAAGGGAAACCTCTCCTCGCCTGCCCCGGGAACTTCGACTGCGAACTCTACAGCGGCACGAACGCGCTCCTCGACAGCGGGCACGCCAAAGCGGTCTTCATCCCCGAAAGTCTACGGGCAGTCGCCGGAATTCCATGCCTCGAAGGGGCAAAAATCGAGCAATTGAGCACATACGGGGTACAACTGTCGGACGGGGCTCAAAAAGTCTTTGACCGGTTTAACGGATTCCGCAAAACATTTTCGGAACTTCAAGAAGATTTCGACTTTAAGGCGCCAGAACTTTTAGCTATATTGACGGAGCTAGAAATATCTGGTCTAGTCTCGTCAAAGGACAACTTCCAATTCTATTTTAACGGAGCATAATTAGTTGCACATACGACTTATTATTGGAATTGCCACCGCGATAACCTTCGCGTTCCTGGTCTTCCATTTGCTGTTCGGCAAGAACAGCATTCCGGAGCAGCGTAGAATCGCAAGGGAAATTGAGCTTTACCAGAAGCAAATCGACTCTCTGAGCAAGGTCATCGAAGAGCGAGACGAACTCATCCTGAAGTTAAAGACCGATTCCCTCTACAAAGAAGAAATACTGCGCACCCGCTACGGCATGAGCCGTGAAGGCGAAAAAGCATTTCAGCTGGTGAAGTAGCGGCGAAGCAGCCAGCCAACTGCTTATGCCATCTTGCTTGCATCAGTGTTGGTGCATTCGACCTTTCCGGCGAAGAAGCTATAGGCTGCAGGCACAATGAAAAGCGTCATGAACGTTGCAAACGTGAGACCGCCTACAATGGCAACACCCATTGCAATGCGGCTCGGGGTGCCGGTCAGGATGAGCGGCACTGCGCCCAATACTGTCGAAAGGCTCGTCATGAGGATTGGGCGGAAGCGGCGTTCCGCCGCCATCCGAGCCGCCTCGAGCTTGCTGCAGCCCGTATTCTCGGCAATCTGGTTTGCAAATTCCACGATCAAGATACCGTTCTTCGTCACGAGAGCAATCAAAAGAATCAAAGCAATTTCGCTAAAGATGTTGAGCGTCTGGCCCGTGACAAACAAGCTCACCAAAGCGCCAGAAAGTGCAAGCGGCACCGTAAAGAAAATCACAAACGGCGCACGGAAGCTTTCGAACTGCCCCGCGAGCACCAAGAACACAAGTGCTAGCGCAAGCAAGAACACCACGTAGAGTCCCGAAGAGCTTTCTTCGAATTCCTTGGAAGAACCGCTCAAGGTCGTGCTCACGCTCGGGTAATCCTTCAACAAGGTCTTTGCAATGCGGCGCATTTCTTCGACGCCATCACCAATCGTCTTGCCCGGCACAAGGCCTGCCTGGATGGTCGCTGCGCTAAAGCGGTTGTAACGCGGGAGCGACGGAGAAGCGGACTGTTCCTTGTACGTAATAAAGTTGTCCAAGCTCACCAACTCGCCCTTGCCGTTCTTGACCGTAAGCATTGAAAGATTTTCCGGCGTATCGCGGTACTGGTAACCGACAGCGCCAATGATATCGTACTGACGACCGTCCTTATAGTAATCGCCATAAGTCTGGTCGCTAATGGCAAGCTGCACCGCCTGTGCAATATCGTTCACCGACACACCTTCTTCATTTGCCTTGTCGCGCAAAATTTCGATGTGGAGTTCCGGCTTCGTGAAGCGCAAGTTGCTGTTCACCACGCTGAACACAGGGCTCTTGCTTGCCGCTTCTTCGAATTTAGGAACAAGGTCACGCAGCACTTCGATGTTCGGAGCCTGCAACACAAACTGCACTGGGAGGCCACCGCGCTGCGTACTAATGCTCTGCGGTTCAAACACCATCACGCGCAAATCCGGGTATTCGTTACCGAGCACCTGAATCACTCGGGCGATTTCACTCTGCGGACGACGAGCCTTCTTATCGTCGTTCAAGAACAAACGCATTCTCGAGTTGCCCGCATTCCAAGCACCCGCCTGGAATTCCGTGTATTCATTGGAATCGAGAATCGAAGTCACTTCATCGACAAATTCATCGGCCATGCGCTTGGTGCGCGAGAGGTTCACGCCTTCGGGCATGCTCATGTTCACCATCACAGCGTTGGAGTCTTCGGTCGGCGCCATTTCGCTACTCATGTTATTGAAGCAGAAATACGCTCCAAACAAGAGAACAGCCACAATCGGAAACAACAGCAAGCGCCATTTTAGGAATCCGCCAAGCAAACGTGAATACATCCCGTTCAGCCAGTCAAAGAACGGTTCCGTGAGTTTAAAGAAGGCGCCTTTCTTCTGGTGCTTCAGAAATTTAGAACAAAGCATCGGCGAAAGCGTCAAAGCGCAAAGCGTCGAGAGAAACACTGTTCCAATCATCACCGCCACAAATTCGCGGAACAAAAGTCCAGTTGTACCGCCCAAGGCAAGCACTGGAATAAACACCGCCATCAACACAACAGACGTTGCAATCACCGCAAAAAAGATTTCATTTGTTCCTGCAATTGCCGCCTGCTTCGGCGTCATGCCACTTTCAATCTTGTGATAAATGTTTTCCACAATCACAATGGCATCGTCCACAACAAGGCCAATCGCGAGGACCATCGCCAAAAGCGTAAGCACGTTGATACTGAACCCGCAAAGGTAAAGCACAAAGAAGCTACCAATCACAGATACAGGCACCACGACCATCGGGATAAACGTTGTACGGCCTTCGCGGAGGAACGCAAAGATAATCGCAATCACGAGAATAAACGCGATAAAGATGGTCTCCACCACTTCCTTGATGGACGCGCGGATGTTAATCGAAGTATCGCGACCGTAAAGCAGTTCCACGCCTTCCGGGATTTCACGACGGATGTCTTCGACGCGCTTGTAGAATTCGTTTGCAATTTCAACGTGGTTACTGCCCGGCTGCGCCATGAGAGCAAGCGTAATGGAATTCTTGCCGTTACGTCTAAAACCAGTACGCGTATCCTTCGGTTCGTAATGGATATCCGCGACATCAGAAATGCGGATCACGGTTCCATCTTCAGCCGTCCTCACCGCAATATTGCCAAAGGACTTTGGATCGAGAACTCGGCCAAGCGTACGAATCGAAAGCGTCGTTTCTGTACCTTCGATAGAACCAGACGGGAGTTCCAAGTTACCTTGTTTCAAAGCGGCCGCCATCTGCGCGCCCGAGACGCCAAGAGCCTGCATACGCACCGGGTCAATCCACAAGCGCACAACCGGGCGCTTTTCACCCCAAATTGCCACTTCCGAAACGCCGTTAATCGTCTGCAAGCGTTCCTTCACGTGGTTGTTCGCAATTTCCGAAACTTCCATCGGGTCGAACTTGTCGCTCACAAGGCTCACCATCAAAATCGGGTCGCTATCGCTATCGGACTTGTAAACTGTCGGTTCATCGACATCGTCCGGCAAGCGACGACGCACACGGCTCACGCGGTCGCGAATTTCGTTTGCGGCCGCTTCCAAGTCCATGCCCGTTTCAAATTCAATGCTGATGTAAGAGAAACCATCGCGGCTCGTAGACGTCAAAGCCTTGATACCTGACGCACTGTTGATGGATGCTTCCAAGATTTCAGTGACTTCCGCTTCGACCACGGCAGCGTTTGCACCTGGGTAAGAAGTACGCACCTGAATCAACGGATAGTCAACGTTCGGGTATTCACGAATGCCGAGAGAACTGAGCCCAAAAAATCCAAGCAACAGGATGACAAGCGCCATCACTGTCATGAGGACTGGGCGACGGACGGAGAGCTGGCTTACGCTCATTACTCTACCTCGTAATTGATCGAATGGCGGAGTCCCTTAATCTTGACATCGGCACCTGGACGGAGGCTCACAATACCCGAAACAATCACCGTATCACCAACATCAAGGCCCGAAAGCACCTGCACAGACATCGGCGTGCGGAGTCCCGTCGTGATATGCTTGATCTTAGCCTTGCCTCCCTGGCTCACAAACACGTAAGCGCCTTCCCTGTCGAGAATCATCGCTTCGGACGGGATCGTAAAGCTCTGCACGTTGCTAGCTTCCATCGCGACATTCACACTCACAAAGCTACCCGCAATGAGTTCGCCCTTTGCGTTATCGACATCGACCATCACACGGCGAGTACGGCTGCTTTCAGAAATCACGGCATCAAGCGCAGAGACAACGCCGAACTTTTCAACATTGCGTTCAGAGTCCTTGAGAGAAATCTTGTCGCCCACCTTGATGACAGACGCATAGCGCTGCGGGAGCGAGAACTTCGCCTTGAGTCGGTCCACTTCGCTGAGTTCAGCAATCGGGGTGCCAGAGTTGAGCCAAGCGCCCACGGACACATCGACAAAGCCAAGCTTGCCGCTAAACGGCGCACGGACTTCGGTCTTTGCAAGTTGAGCCTGGATAAGTTCTACGCTTGCCTGCGCAGACTTGAGCGATGCTTCTGCCGATTCCAAATCCTGCTTGGTCGCCCCGTTCTTTTCAAAGAGACCACGGATGCGCTGTTCCTTTTGCTCGGCAAGCATCTTGTTCGACTGCGCCTGCTTGAGCTGCGCACGGAGTTCAGAATCGTCAATCTTTGCGAGGAGCGTACCCTTCTTGACTATAGCACCGTCTTTAGCCTTGAGGCTCACCAAGCGGCCAGAAGTTGCCGCCGAAAGCGAAACACTGTTCTTCGGCACAAGAGTCGCCATCGTCTGGAAGTTCTTGCCCTGTGACCCAAGCTCTGCCACATAACCTTCGACATTCAGCACTCTCTGAGCGCCACCCTTTTTACCGCCATTGCCTTTGCCAGCAGGAGCGCCCTTGGCGGAATCGTCTTTACTACCACAAGCCACAAGAAGAAGAGAAGAGAGTGCTATTAAAAGAAGGTGTTTCATATTTTAGTTAGAAGTAGACGGTAGGGAGTAGTTTGATTATTTTCGCGTATTTAGATGATTAACACTGTAAAAAAGTTGCATAAAAAAGGACATTCCCGCACTGAGGCGGGAATGACAAAATTAGAATTTTACGTTCATGAAAAGCGCAGCACCATCTTCATAGAATTCCGGTTCGAACTGCACTTTGCTTGAGAACGACTTGGTCGAGGTGGCACGGTAAATGCGCCAGGCATCGAGCATGGAAACCACACGGTTCAGGATTAGCGCTCCCACAGAAACCTGGAACACGATGCGGCTTATGCGGTAATGACGCATACGGCTCTTAAATTCTTCTATATGTTCCGTCGATTCCGGATTGTCGGAGCTTCCCCAATCCCACTGGATGTCATTCGAAAATTCTTCATCGACCTTCTTGTCAGAGCGGATCATTGCCTGGTTGTAGTCCTCGTTCATGTCCGGCGAGGAGTTTTGTCCAAACACGCCCGAACGGCTACGATAGGACCCCACCGTATTCAGCAACGAAACATTCTTTTTGCCAGTAAGCCCAGCATGGCGCACAGCATAATTGTGAGCCGACGTCACATAGCGGTCCCCTATGACATAAGAGCCCACAGCCGTCACCCACAACGCAAGGTCAGTCCAGACAAACGGACGCACAAACTTCTTTTCGTTCAAGTAAAGTTCGCCCATGCCCGGTAAAAGCGCCGAAGCACCAACGGCCAAGAACACGTTCTTTTCGCTATTCTTATAGACGTTTTGATCAACGCTCACCACAATCTGCGAGAATGCGGCGACAGACGCAAGCAGTATGGCAAGAATAATGCGCATTAGAATCCCCAATTGGCGCGAACAGACCAGCCGAAGGAATCCTTGAACGAGATTCCGCTATCGAAATGCAAGTGGTCATACCAAGAAACATCTTCTTCATAGAGGACCTTGTTGTGAGCATTTGCAGTCAAAGCAGCATCCACGGCAGAAACGATATGGTTCAAGATGAGCCCGCCAATGAACCAAGCCTGCATGTCAGCATAATCATTGGCATCGCGGCGCATGGAGCGGTACTTGAGCATGTGTTCAGATTCACCCAGCGAAACAGTTTCAGCATCTTCATCTTCGAGGTTTAAGTCAATGGCCAAAGTACCGCCATTCTTAACATCATCCCAACCACGCACGTAAGCGCCTTCAGAAATAAGCTGGAAGAGTTCAGATTCCTTGTTGAACGAACGCTTGAAGTCCTTCATTTCATCGCCTAAGGACTTGTCCTTGTCCTTGAAGTTATTCAGATGAGTCTTGTCGTCGCTAAACAAGGCATCGTCCTGATAGCACTTGCCATAGGTCGCATCGCCATAAATTGCTTCGCAGAACGACTTACGTGTTCCCATATAACGGCTATTGAACGTAGACGGATAGAGGGAGCCTGCAGCGCTATAGAGATCACGCATGGCATCTTCGTATCGGCCAATGGAATAGTGCTGCTTGGCAAACTTCTTGTACTTATCCACCTGCTGGTTGTACTTGTAGATGGAGAAGTAACCCCAGCCACTCCACATGAACACTTCAAGTGCCATATAGACGCCACCGCGGACATACGTTGCCGTAGAGCCACCCACATACAGCTGACCTGCACCCGGCACCAAAAGCGAGAGGAACAAAGCCTTGCGCGGATTCTTGTAACGGCCCTTCAGCTCGTCAATGCCATGGACCTTAGAGACCTTCACCGGTCCAAGCAAATCACGACGGCTCATGCTATTCGAGGAGGCGGCAACAGAACTGCTGCTCACATCCGTAAGGCCTGCGGCCTGAGCCTGCGCAAGAGAATCGGCACGTCTCGAAGAATCGGCTTGGGCACGCACCCTTTCTGCTTCGGCAATTGCAGCTTCGCGCATGAGGGAATCACGTGCAGCGGAGTCCAAAACGGCGGTATCGACAATCGCCACAGCCGGAGCGGCCTCCACAGAAGAACTCGACTCGACCGGAACCACCGATGAACTAGAAGGAGCGCTAACCTCTACAGAGGAAGAACTCACGACGACAGCTGATGAACTGGACAAAATGACAGAAGAGCTCGAAACAGCCTTGCTGCTAGAGGACTTCGCTTTAGACTTTTTGGAAGCAGAGCTTGCCGGGGCCTTAGCCGCAGAACTTTCTGGAGCGACCGCCGGAGTAGCAGGCGCCTTTGTAGCTTCAGGAGCTACAGAAGCAGAACTCGCCGGAACCGAAGCCGGGGCCTTAGCTTCTTCTTCGAATTCAGCGAAAAGGTCTCGCACCTGGCCAAAAGAAAGCTGGGCGAGAGACAGACCTAAAAACAGAGGTAAAAGAGCAAACTTGCGCATATAACCTTAAAATAGCAAAAAATGTTATCAAAACAAAAAGTCTCGGACACAAATCCGAGACTTTCTACATTAAAATCTTAGTTAAAGGCTACTTGACACGGATACGCTGTGCAGATGCACCCACGCGGACCATGTAAATGCCAGCATTCGAAACCGGGATTTCGAAATTCGGGGATTCTACGACACCCGAGCGGAGCACTCTGCCCTGCATGTCGAGAACAGCGAAGCGCTGACCCACCTTAGAACCGCTCACCTGAATGCTGCGATTGCCAGAGGTAAGTCCAAATGCCTTTGCGCCCTTGACTGCAGCAATAGAAATTTCCTGGTCCGTAATCTTGAACGTGCCATCAATCGTAACGACAAAGTTGACATTTTCGAAGTTCGGAGAAATGTTGACAAAGTCAGATGCGACAAGTCCCATGGGGTAAACGCCAAGTTCCGTTTCAGTCATCAAAGAATCGCCCTTGTACGAAACGAATTCCTTCTTGTAAGCAAATTCTTCGGGCAACCAAGGTTCACCCGGAATGCGCATCGGGCTTACATCAAAGCTCTTGAGGGCCGAGACCTCGTTGCCATCGTCATACATAGCAATTACGTTGTCACCATAGATAGCAACGGTAATTCTCTGCGTGCAAGGCTTAATCGTAAAGTGTCCCTGTCTGATTTTCACAATGTAGTTCGGATTGTCAAAATCTTCGACAAACACACCCGAAATGCTATAGGTTTCATCATCAAGGAGAACGTCTTCACCCTGCTGACGCTTCATATAAAGTTCCGGCAATTCGTCACCATCAAGCAATCCCGAGACCGTATAGGTGTACTTTTCCGGATCGGCTTCGCTATAGAACTTGGACGTATCGTTCACAGTCACCGTCACAATCTTCTGCTTCACGGTAAGCGAGTTCGTTTCGTACTTGGTCACTTCATAGTTCGTGTTCGTCGGGCTCTTCTTGTCGAAGGTGAGTTCGTAGTCGCCAGCAGCAAGGAGACCTGTCTTGCCAAGAGACACGTGGATGTTATCGAGTTCATCACCTTCAAGAAGTCTATCGACAGACCATGTAAATTCAGTCGGAGTTTCATCGCCATACGTAATGGTATCAGCATTAGCAGAAACCACCAATGCTCTCGGTTCTACAACCAAAGCTCCATCCGTGACATCAAACGTTACATTGGGATAGTTCACCGAAGTGTTCTTGAAGTCTGCGGCAGAAATTCCCATATAATACTTGCCGGCATTCGTCCCTGCAATAACAGATTTGCCACTGTATTCGACAAACTTGAGGGAGTACGCTTCACTATTGGAAGAGATATCGTACCCCTTCACAGTATGTTCCTTGCCATCATATTCAACGGTATCGACATGTCCCGTAATCGTGACCACAATCTTATCGTCATTTGCGGTAATCGTCAACTGGCCATCTTTTGTACTGACGATGTAGTTCGGGTTCGATTCATCATCAACCGTAGCCGTAATGGCGTAGTCACCGGCATCTTCACCAGCTTCGCGCTTCAGAGAGACACCCTTCAGTTCATCCTTGACGCCGTCGAACGAAGCAATACCGCTGACCGTGTATGTCAGTTCAGGGTCCTTTTCGCCATACTTCTTGGTAATGTTATCGACAACCAAGGTAACGGCCTTTTGATTAATCGTCAGAGTACCCGGCTTGACAGTCAACGTATAGTTGGGGTTCGCGCCTTCTGCAAATTCAACACTGACCTTGTAAGTGCCAACATTTTCACCCTTGGCACGAGCAATCGTCGGAGATGCAAGCGATTCACTTGCTGTCACAAGGCCTTCGGCTTCATATGTAAATTTTGGGTCCTTTTCGCCGTAAGTCTTTTCGGCGTTGTTCATAGTCACCGTAGCGGCCTTCGGCGTAACAGTAAGCGTACCACCCTTCGTCGTCACCTTGTAGTTGGGATTAGAAGCAGCCTTCACCGAAGCGGTAACAGCGTATTCACCGACATTTTCAAGTCCCGTCGAAACACACTTAGCACAACTAATCGTAACATCCTTCAGCTTATCCGAGCCAAGAAGTCCTGTTGCCTTGTAGGTAAATGCAGGCGTTGCATCGCCATAAATCTTTTCTACATCATCGACAACAACATTTACCGGTGCAGGCTGAATAACGAATGTACCAGGAACAGTTTCCACATAGTAATCATCTGTTTCCATATTTTCGACAATTACAGAGATTAAATAGCCATCGGCTGTAACATTTTCACCCTTGGGTCTAGACAATTCAATGGTTCCCAACGCTGAATATTCGGACTCTTTGATATTTCCGTGAATCGTGTATTCAAACTCTGGATCTTTTTCACCATAAACCTTAGCCGTACTTGTAACCACCACAGTCACCTTGGTCTTGGTGATTGTAAATTCGCCCGGGGTGAAAGAGAAATCATAGTTGGGGAAATTCTTTTTCAAGCCTTCATAAATACCGTCTGCCAACGTAATCGGATAAGTAAAGACTTCCTCGCCGGCGTTTCTTGTGAGTTCAATAAATTCTTCCAATCCGGCCTGCAAACTCTCAAGAGCTTTCGCATCGAGGTTTTTTACCTCAGCCAATTTCCACGTAAATACCGGATCTTTAGTCCCCTTTTCCTTTTCGGCATTATCGATCAAGATTTTAATGGGCTTTTGTTCGATATCAAATTTTTTTTCAATGGGGTCTGTATTACCCTTCACAGTCACATAAACAGTTCCCGCATTGGCGCCCGCATTTATGTTTTCGCCATACGTTACGGAAAAATCGGTAAGTTCGACATCGTCACACATCACTCTTGTAACGGTCGGCTTAATCTGGTTTCCACTAAAAATGCCCAAACTCGGAGTTATCGCAACAGAGCAATCGCTGGCGGCGAATGCACTCGAAAACGCTGCAGATACAGCAAGAGCGAACAAAGCAATCTTTTTGATCATAAACCACTCTCTTTTTTAATTAATCTAACCCAATTAATCAAACCCAGTATAAAATATATTTTTTTGCTTACTTTTTCAACGGCGCCAGCCGTTAAAACGTTGTAAAATGGTACTATAACAAGCAAAAACCGCTCCCGATTGGGAGCGGTCCGTAAGATTTTCAGTGGAACTGAAGAGAATTACTTCTCTGCGACCACCCAAACCTTGACCTGTGCTTCAACGTCGCTGAAGACCTTGACAGTCACGGTGTAGACACCGAGCTGCTTGATCGGTTCAGCAAGGTCGATCTGAGCACGGGAAACCTTGACACCAGCCTTGGTGATTGCTTCAGCGATGTCACCTGCGGTCACAGAACCGTAGAGACGTTCGCCTTCAACAACGCGGCGTTCGAGGTTGACAGAAACCTGTGCGAGCTTTGCAGCAACATCGCCGGCGGCAGCGAGTTCCTTCTGGAACTGAGCTTCAACAGCAGCGCGGTTGTTTTCGATTTCAAGCTTGGCTTCCTTAGTTGCGCGAACAGCGAGCTTACGCGGGAAGAGGTAGTTACGTGCGTAACCATCCTTAACCTTCACGACGTCGAGCATTTTGCCCAAGTGGGGGACGTTAGCCTTAAGAATAATTTCCATAGTCTAGTTCCTCCTATTAGCGCATGCTGTCCGAAACGAACGGGAGAATAGCCATCTGACGGGCACGCTTGATAGCTTCGTTCAGCATACGCTGATACTTAGCAGAAGTGCCAGAAATGCGGCGCGGGATGATCTTGCCACGTTCAGAGATAAAGCGACGAAGAGTCTTTTCGTCCTTGTAGTCAATGAACTTGACGTTGTTCTCGGTGAACCAGCAAGTCTTCTTGCGGCGAATACGAGTAGCCTGCTTCTTATCTTCAAAAGCCATTATTCAGCCTCCCCTTCTTCTGCGTCAACCGGAATAATTTCTTCGGTGGACTGTGCCTGAGTCTGGTCGTAAACGATTTCGCTCATCGGATAATCAGCGAGGGTCATCCAGCGGAGAACGTTTTCGTTGAGCTTGAGAGCGGCTTCCATGTTAGCAACCACAGAGGCTTCGGCCTTGTAGTAGAAAATCACATAGTAGCCATGCTGACGCTTGTTGATAGTATAAGCGAGCTTGCGCTTGCCCCAGTCGTCACGGCGGAGAATTTCGCCGTTGCCGTTGGTGATGTTTGCAGCGATAGTCTCGACTTCAGCCTTGATAGCGTCGTCAGAGATCATAGCGTCGATGATCACCATCGTTTCGTATTGTCTCATAATGAGTCCCTTTGGTCTATCGCCCGGAAACCGACATTGGCTCCGGGAGGGTTCCGAATAAATCGGTGCGGGTAATATAGAAAAAAGCGTTCCGGATGTCAAACCTCGGGAGGTAGTCGCCCCCGAAAAGCATCGTTAAATCCCGAACTGGAGGCCGACAAATCCGGCTACGGCCCATTCCCCCACTCCACGATTGAAGTATCGCTGGAATATCATTTCGAAGGAAACCCACGTCGAGCGGAGGTTGTTGCGCCCCCATGGCCAGATTTCTTGCACATTGAACGCAATTCCCGGGCTGAACGAGACCAGTTGCGCCCATGAGAAGTTGAACTCGTAGCTTGCACTGCCCATAAGGCCCAAATAGCGGGACAAGGCAACACCCATGCCGACTTCGACACCAAGCGTAAAGCCATCGAGAGAGAACATCTTTTCGCAGTTCTTTTCGGAAACAGCATTCTGCGAGGATTCGCCTTCTTCGGACAGGCTGTCTAGTTCCGCAACCTTACTCGAATCCACTTCATCCGAGCGGTTCCTGCGGACGCCGTCCTTCAATTCCTTGCGGAATTCCGAGAGGTCGGTCGTCTCGAGTCCAAGCATGGCGCCAGCATAAAAGTCTGCGCCCGTAAAGCTCTTGTGGAACTTGACATTCAGGCGGTAGCGCTGGTACATGAGCATCATATCGCGGTCGAGCGTTCCCCCAAAGAAGCGGACGTCGAAGCCACCCGTAACATAGTCCCTATAATGGTATTCAAACTGGCCCTGCCACACGCCAAGGCAATCGCAGTCATCGGATGCTTTGAAAAGCCCGGCACCGATGCCGACAGAAATACCATCCTTCAAATACGCCGACTGGTGAGGCAACGGGATGTTGTACCCCTTGGGCTTTTCTTGCGCGCGTGCCGATTCGGGCATAATCACGTAAACGGTATCGACGATGGTATCGCGAACGATTTCGCTTTCTATTGCTGTATCTGCGACGGAGGTTGCCGAGATGGCGGGATTTGCAAAATTCGTAGAAACGTCAGTCGTACCGGACAGAGTAGCGGACTCCGGTGTCGCAGTGTCTAAATTTGCTGTTTTTTGCGAAGCTTTGCGAGAGGCTGTTTTGCGAGATTTCGCCGATTTGGATGTTGTAGACTTTTTAGTGACCACCTCGGACTTCGCTTTTTTCGCCTTAGAGCCAGAACGAACCGTACCGGAGCCTTTGGCTTCGGCATAGACATTCAAAATCAGCAAAAGGACTAAAAAAAGAATTCGCACGCTTGTAATTTAATAAAAATTATTTGCTATTGCGACTTGCCTCAATCTGTTGGATCCGTGCATTTTCTATTTCTGCACACTTTTTCGAGACCTTATCATAAGAAAGCGTCGTAAAAGTTTCGCGAGGAGGCATAAGATCGAGCATCATTTTTTCAATAGCCATAGCACCCTGCATTCCAAGTATGGAAGCATTGCTCAAATCCAATCGGCGACTGGTTTTACGTTTATAATCCTTCAGAGAGACATCAACAGAATAGCCATCCCAAACAAGATCCGAGTGGTATTCCTGTTTGTATTTTTCTATAGAATTTTTTAGTGATTTTGCAATTAAAGACTTTTCGGGACTCAGTAGCGCCCACTGGACCGAATCGATATTTGGCTTTATCCGATGTTTATAGCCTTCATCATCAATATTTTCAGCACTACACATGCGATAGGCGGCACGATAAAAAACAGAGTCATTCCGTTCTCTGACGGCTATGATGCGGGTATCATTCCACCAGGCGTCTTCCTGAATCATTTCTATTTCGTAATCAGCATTCTGCGCTAACTCCAATTCAACACTCTGCAATGGTTCATCAACAATTTCTCCAAACGGAAACATTTCTGAATCATGATAAACCAACCATTTAATGGCCAAGAACAGAAGCAACACAACGACAGAACCAGCTATTACATACAAAACTTTCTTCGTCTTAAAGAAATTCCCAATAAAAGCTCCCAAGACATATAACGCGAGAAAGAACAAGTCCTCAATAGCCATTTCTAAATCATTTTTGCCAACTAGCCATTGGACACTCCGGAACACGACAAATGCCGGAAGAAGCAAGCCAAGAACTAACCAAAACTTTTTCCACGACGTATTTTTACGGAGCGCAAAGAAAATAATTCCCGAGAGGATTACGGGAAGAATCTCCGTTGCAAAAGTCATTAAGCATTTGAGAATTTCATTCATTTTTCCTCCGATCTATTTAATTCTAGGGAATCTTTTTGATCAGGGGTTTTAACTTGTTCAGCAGCTGTTTTATTTTGTTGACTATGAACGATGCTTTCGACAAAAACGTTGCGAGGATCATTGCACTTTTTTGCAACATCCCTGTAAGAAAGCGTGGTATAAATTTCACGCGGAGGCATAAAGCTTTCGAACGTTTTTTCAATCGTCATGGCTTCGTACACATGGGAAAGTTTTGCATTCGGAAAATACAGACGCCGACGAGTTTTGCGTTTGTAGTCTTTGAGTACGACCGAAGAGCCATAGCCATCGAGAACCTCATCTATAGAAAGTTCCTGGCTGTAATCTTCAATAGATTTTTTCAACTTTCGGACAACCACCGACTTTTCTGAATCCATCAATATCCACTTGCCATCCGAAGTTCCACCGAATTGAATTGTCAATTTCGGTTCATCGTAATCATAATCGGTATTGGCACACATATTATAAGTAAACTTAAAAAATACGGAATCATTCTTTTCGCGGAAGGAGACGGTTTTGGAATCATCGCCCCATGCATCTGATTCAGACAAGAACATTTCATAATCTGCATCTTGGGTGGCTGCTAAATCGTTTTGTTCCAAAGGTTCATCGGAGATTTCTCCATAAGATGAACCATGAGGCTCCAACCGAAGAACAAGAAAATAAAGAACGGTACAATCACAACAAAAGGAACACTCAATCGATGCCAAATTTTTCTTGTATTGAACGCTCGGCCAAAAAATCCACAAACCATAAAAGAGAAGATATAGAGCAACATTGCCGCAAAAGGCAGCATTATTGAGAACAAGTAATCTACGACATCGCAATCAAAATTGGAAACCGCCCAAATATAGCCGCAAACGAGAGCGCAGAAAAGCGTAATCCAAAGGCCGAGCCAAAGTTTCTTTAAACGAAATTTCTTATAAAATAAAGCAAACAGAAAACTTAGCAAGTGCGGCAATACTGGCAAAATCATAAATTGTACCAGCATCAGATAATGCTCCGAGGGATTAGGCATGTGCGAAGTATCCCTAAAGAATTCTTGAAAAAAATTCCGATATTTGCCAAAAGAAATTTATCATAAGGTTCAATATACACAAAAGCTCCCGGAGGAAAATCCGAGAGCCTTGTAAAATGTTTTAAAAGGGAGATGCCCGGTTCCTTCGACTTCGCTCAGGACAGGCTCCGCCGGGCATGACAAAAGTAAAAGCCGAGCGGTCTCTTAGTCGCCTTAGTATGTACCAAGCAGATGACGCACGCGGTCCATCATGACCTTGGCCTTGGCGCGGGCGCGTTCCTTACCGTAAGCGAGAATCTTTTCGATTTCGTCGGTATGGTCGAGCAAGTAGAAGTACTTTTCGCGAGCGGCACCGAGATGTTCTTCGAGAACATTCTGGAGTTCCTGCTTGGCGTGGCCCCAGCCCATGCCACCTGCACGGTAGCGTGCTGCGAGAGCTTCGGTCTGTTCCGGCGTTGCAAAGAGTTTGTACAACTTAAACACATTGCAAGTATCCGGATCCTTCGGTTCTTCGATGCCCTGGGAGTTCGTCACAATCTTGCCGAGACGCTTCTTGAGAGCCTTCGGTTCAAGGAAGATGTCAATGTAGTTGTCGTAGGACTTGCTCATCTTGCGGCCGTCGAGACCCGGGATGACACCAGTGGATTCCTGGAAAACCGGTTCCGGAACGGTGAACACTTCTTCGCCAAAGTGTTTATTGAACTTGATGGCGATATCGCGAGCAAATTCGACGTGCTGCTTCTGGTCCTTGCCCACCGGCACGATGTCTGCGCTGAACATGAGAATGTCGGCATCCATAAGGCACGGGTAGCAGTAAAGACCCATGTTCACATTGGAGTCCACATCAACACCAGCAGCGGTGTTCGCTTCGACCTTTGCCTTGTAAGCGTGGGCGCGGTTCATGAAGCCCTTCGGCGTGAAGCAGCTGAGAGCCCAGCTAAGTTCAAAGATTTCAGGAATATCACTCTGCTTGTAGAACAGGGATTCTTCCGGGTTGAGACCAAGAGCAAGCCAAGTGGCCGCGACCTTGTAGATGTTCGCGCGCATTTCGGCGCCGTTCTGCACAGTCGTCAAAGCGTGATAGTCCGCGATGAAATAGACCGTGTCGTAAGTCTTCGTAAGTTCAAGAGCCGGGCGGATTGCGCCCACATAGTTGCCGAGATGGGGAGTACCCGTCGGCTTGATACCGGTAAGTGAAATCTTTCTCATGGCGTGCAATTTAGGAAAATTTCACTGTGCGTTACAGCACACTTGCGCGGGGAAAGTGCTGTGTTGGGGTAAATTCGGGGGAAAAATAGCGCGCTATCGATTTCTTTTATTACATTTCCTTGTCAAATGATTAAAGACGAGAAATACATATTGGTAGATAGTGAAGAATCGCTCGCAAACTTGCTTGCTGATTTGGAGCTTTATGACATGGCCGCTGTCGACACCGAGGCGGATTCCATGTACCATTACACGGCTCGTCTCTGTCTTATCCAGATTACCATTGGCGAACACCATTATATTGTGGATCCGCTTTGTGGGCTGGACCTTGCACCGCTGTTCAAGGCACGTGCAATGCAGACGCTGATTTTCCACGGTGCAGATTACGACCTCAGACTTTTGTGGCAGACTTACGGCTTTTCGCCGAAGAGCATTTTCGACACAATGCTTGCAGCAAAGATTCTGGGCGAACAGCACCTCGGGCTTGCCGATTTGGTCAAGGAATATTTTGGCGACGAGCTCAAGAAAGAAAACCAGAGAGCCGACTGGACGATTCGACCACTTTCGCTGGATATGTGCGAATACGCCATCCACGATACGTTCTACCTTCACGAGCTTTGTGCCATTTTAGCTGAAAAACTGCAACAGGCCGGTCGCATGAACTGGCTCACGGAGCAGTGCAACACGCTTATCGAACACGCAAGGACTCCGAACGCCCCGAAAAAAGATCCGTGGCGCATTACGGGTTCCAGCATTTACGGCCCCTGCGCATTGAACATCCTCAAGCACTTGTGGGAATGGCGCGAAAAGCAGGCCGAAGAACTCGACCGTCCACCTTATAAGGTGATGCAGTCCGAACTGATGCTTGCGATTGTGAATGCCCAGAATTCACATTTTCCGGAAGTCAGCGAAACGTTCCTGCCAAAGCTCCCCCGCAATTTCAAGGGAGACCGTCTAGAATCGTTCCTGAACATGCTCCGCACAGCGATGGCCGTCCCGGAATGCGATTGGCCGATGCGCCTCCCGAAGGCTCCACCACCGCCAGTCATCCCGCATTCGGACTTGCTCAACGCGCTTAAAACGTGGCGTGACGAAAAGGCCGAAGAGCTGAAAATCGATGCAGCGCTCCTCGCAAACAAGTCTCAGCTGATTTGGCTTGCCGCTCCGGGAAACATTCCGTGGGAAAAACGCTACGAAGAAGCGCACTTGATGCACTGGCAGCAAGGCCTCTGGAACGAGATTTTGCGTGACAAGTTGCCAACGGCAAAGCGCATTGGCGACGAAGAATAGAGCCTCAAAATAAAGGTTTTTAAATGGCCGCGTCCATCGTTATTGTAATCTTAGTGTTGCTGATTTTCGGCAGCAGTCCCATCGTCGAGATGATCTTGAAGATGCGTCGCATGAAAAAGGGCGATGACATCATCAAGGAACCGTGGCAGGAAATCCACGACATTCCAGGCTACCACGATGCAAGGAACATCGCTGCTTTTTACCCGCTCAAGGGAGAACCGAACATCATGCCGATTCTCGAGGAACTCGCCACCGAAGGACGCCTTTTGCTCCCAAAGTGCGAGGGCGAAGGCATCATGCACTTCTACAAGATTGCAAACCTCAAGAAGGACTTGGTCAAGGGGCACTATGGAATCATGGAGCCCCGCGAAGGCATCGAGAAGTTTGAAGGCGACATTCCTGTGTTCCTGGTCCCAGGCGTAAAGTTCAATTGGGATGGGAGCAGACAAGGACACGGCAAGGGATACTACGACAGGTTCCTCGCCAAATACCCTAACGCATTTAAGGCAGGGATTATGACTCCGGCGCAACTTTCCAAGGAACCGCTAGAGCAGAAAGAAACCGATGTGAAGATGCACACGGTGATTGCCTGTCGAGAAAAGTACTAGCGTGGAATTCTAAATTTTTAATGGAGATGCCCGCTCAGCGGCGGGCATGACAATTTAAACCTTTTCATGGAGAATCCAGAAAATGAGTTTCAATAATGACGACAGCCGTCGCGGTTTTGGTAACGATCGCAAGCGCCACTTTGGGCGCACAGCACGCCCCACATTCGATGAGGCGAAGTTCAACCGCGAACATCCGGACGAACCAGAACGCGCTCCCGAACGCCGTGGAGGCATCGGAAGCCAGGCACACCTCCGTCGCGACCGCGACGATTTCGCCAATCGCCCGAGCCGTTTCGACAGCGACCGTCCGAGCTTTGGCGATCGCCCGAAGCGCTTTGAAGGCGAGCGTAATTTTGGCGAACGCCGCGAATTTGACAAGAGCCGTGCTAACCAGGAAAACTTCGTGCCTGCAGTCGGTGATGCCGATGCTGCCCCGCAGGTCGCCGTCGGTGGTATCAAGGAAGTCGAAGAACTTTTGAACAAGAACCCGCTCCAGGTCCACCGAGTGCTCTTCATGCACAAGTCCGGCAACCCGAAGCTCTATGAACTCCAGAAGCTCGCCAAGCGCGCCCACGTGCACGTGCAGCAGGTCGATTCCAAGATTCTCGACAGCTACGCCCGCCCGAACCACGGCGTCGTCGCTCTCATGAACGAGAAGGAACTCCTGAACTGGATGGACGTCCGCGAAGAATTCTTCAAAGCCCGTGACACGGGCGAAAAGAAGCTCATCGCCGTTGCCACAAACATCGAAGACCCGCGTAACCTCGGTGCTTGCATCCGTAGCTCGCTCGCCTTGGGCGTCGATATTTTGCTCCTCCCCGCAAAGGGCATGTGCGGCATTACCCCGAGCGTCGCCCGCACTTCCGCAGGCGCACTTGAAAAGCTCCGCATCTGCCGTCCGGACAACCTTGAAGGCGCCATCGGCGAACTCAAGATGGCCGGCTACCAGATTCTCGGGCTCGATGCCGACACAGAAACAAACCTCGCCGGTTTCGACTTTGCAGACCACGTGGTGCTCGCCGTCGGTGGCGAAGACGTAGGCCTCCCCCCATTCATCAAGAAGCAATGCGACGCCGTACTCCGCATCCCGATGAAGCCCGAAGCTCATTCGTACAACGCATCTGTAGCCCTTTCGCTCGGCCTTTACGAATACGCTCGCTTGCGCATCAAAGCATAATTTGCACAAAACGCGCGAAATTAGCCGTTGTAAAGTTGTAAACGCAAACAACGTGTAAACAGAAATAAACGCACCCTTTCAACAAGGGTGCATTTATTTTTAGAAGAGATGGATAAGGAGTGTGGATACATTATGCTAAAAAAAGCCCTATTATCGTGTTGCTTTGCGGCAGGGATGTCCCTTGCGCAAACGTACGACTTACCGATTGTTTTCGTTGACACCAAAGGCGAATGCCTTGACAAAAATGTCACCGAAAAAATTCCTGCAACAATGCGCGTGCTCGACGGGAAAACAAATTCCGTTGCAGACAGTGCCAAAGGTACGCTTTATGACATTGGCATCAAGGTAAGAGGGCAATCATCCGCCTTGTTCCCGAAGCCAGGCTATGGCGTAGAAGTCCGTGACGAAAAAGGTGAAGGTCTTGACGTCAGCCTGTTCGGGCTCCCGCCTGCAGACGACTGGGTTTTCCATGGTCCTTATGTAGACAAGAGCATGATGCGAAACGCTCTCGCCCACTGGCTCTTTAGACAAGCAGGCCACTACAGCCCACGCACTAAGCATTTTGACTTGTACATCAACGGCGTTTACCGCGGCGTGTACGTGCTTATTGAAAAAATCAAACGCGGCAAGTATCGCGTGAACGTGAGCAAGCTTAAAGAAACCGACATCGCAGGCGATAGCCTCACCGGCGGCTACATTTGGGCTTTTGACAAAACGGGCACCAACACCGGTGGCGCAGGCAGTGGCCCCATCGAAAAGGAAGGCTTTAACACTTCTGACGGTTTAAACGTCATTTTGCACTACCCCAAAAAGGAAAACATCCAAAAGCAACAGGAAGATTACCTGAAAAAATACCTGAACGATCTTGAAGGCTTGTTCAAGAACGGCAAGAACGGTCAAGGCTATGAAAACTACGTGGATATGACATCGGCTCTGGACTATGTCTTGCACGAAGAAGTGACGAACAACGCGGACTCCTACTGGTGCAGTTTCTTCTTGCACAAGCCAAAGGACAAAACCGACAAGAACGGAGTCAAGACGGAAGGCAAGGTAACACTTGGCCCGGCTTGGGACTTTAACCTCGCCATGAGTAATGGCAGCCAGCCCGAAAATGGCGGAGGCAATAACGGCGGTGGCATGTGGGGCGGCGGCTTCGGTGGAGGTTTCGGTGGTGGCGGAAACGGCTTCGGAAGTTCTGGCACAAGCGGCTGGCAAATCGAAAACAGCCAAAAGTCAGGCAATGGCGGCATGTGGGGCATGGGTAGCTCCCTCAAGGCCCCAAACTGGCTCCTTGGCATGTGGAAGGACAGTCACTACCAAAGTGAATTGAAGAAACGCTGGGCAGAACTCCGCAGTGGCGTTTGGCACACCAAGACTTTGGATCTCTACCTCGATTCCATGAAGACGTACCTCAAGAACGCAGCTGACAGAAACTTCAAGCGCTGGCCGAACTTGGGCAAATCAAGCGGTCAGAACGATGCGGACCCACAGCCAATGAAATACTGCAATAGCAGCAGTGGCGGTGGCTTTGGCATGCCTATGGGTGGCTACAACGCAACGACTTGGGACGGCGAAGTGGAACACCTCCGCAAGAAGATGAAAGAAAGAATGCAGTGGATGGACGAACAGCTTGGATTCAAGGAACCGGCCTCCCCCATTGCGATGGCTCCTGTAGATCCGTCAATCCATGAACCCGATTGGCAGAACGACGGCAAGGACAAAGATTCCATTCCGATGGGCATCCGCTATGACGATCTCAGCAGACTGTCTCCGACAAACTTCTTCGTGGTCATTGGCAACTACCTCGAAATCCACACGGATATGGGCGGCAAGTTTGCTCTAGTCGATTTGAACGGTGCTGTTTTGTACAAGACCCAGATCAAGGCGGGAACGACCAATATCGAGATTCCGGCCAGGGCAAGAGACAAGCACTGGATTGCAACGCTTAACGGCAAAATGCTTTCTAAATAAACTTCTTAATGAATTCCTCACTTAATAGAAATGCCGGCTCACGGGAGTCGGCATTTTCCTTTTTAAAGTCTCGCGCAGTGGCGATTACGTGTTCCAGAGCCAAGTGCTGAGGTAACGTTCGCCAGTATCCGGGAGCACTGCGACAATGCGCTTGCCCTTGAATTCCGGGCGCTTCGCGACCGTGAGCGCACATTCGAGAGCGGCACCCGACGAAATCCCGACGAAGATTCCTTCTTCGGCAGCGGCAGCGCGAGCGGCGTTCCCCGCCTTCTCGGTACTTGTGAGATACACTTCGTCAATCACCTTCGGATCGTAATTCTTGGGGACAAAGTTTGCTCCAATTCCCTGAATCTTGTGCGGGCCCGCAACACCCTTGGAAATCATCGGAGAATCATCCGGTTCAATGGCGATAACATAAACGTTCGGATTCTTTTCCTTGAGGAACTTCGCCGTGCCAGAAACTGTTCCGCCCGTGCCTGCAGTAGCAATGAACACATCCACCTTGCCATCCGTATCGCGCCAGATTTCCGGACCGGTCGTGCGGTAATGCGCTTCGGGATTTGCAGGATTGTCGAACTGCTGCGGGATAAAGCTACCCGGATTGGCAGCAGCGATTTCATTTGCCTTCGCAATGCAGCCAGCCATGCCCTTAGCACCTTCGGTCAGCACGACTTCGGCACCGAGCGATTTCAACAGCATGCGGCGTTCCATGCTCATGGAATCCGGCATCGTGAGCACCACCTTGTAGCCCTTGACTGCACCGACATAAGCAAGGCCCACGCCCGTGTTGCCGCTGGTCGGTTCAATGATGAGCGCACCCGGTTTGAGTTTGCCTTCTTGTTCGGCACGTTCAATCATGTTGAGCGCCACACGGTCTTTTGCGCTACCGAGCGGGTTGAACATTTCGAGTTTCACATAGACTTCGGCATCGCCCTTGTTGAGCTTGTTGATGCGGACGAGCGGCGTATTGCCAATCGTTTCGAGAATGTTGTTGTAAATAGCCATAAAAAAGTTCTCCGTACTGTACGGAGAACAATCTAGAATTATTTTAGCAAATGGGCTTGACTTGAATTTACTTTACGAAACTAGAATGGAACCATTCACCATGCTGTTCAATAACGTCATCTGAAGGGTATCCGTATTCTCCGCACTTCCAAATTGAACTCGTATAACTATTAATTGTTATTTCCGTATTTTCGTCAATTAAGCCATCGCAATCTTGGACAAGGAATTCAGCTTTCCTTAGAAAGTCCGTATTCCCATATTCACAATTACCACTAGGAGCTATTTTTGTTATCTCTATCGAGTCTTTTGAGACCTTATTCAAAATAAACCCATAATAATACGAATTAATCCCTAGAGATACAGAATACAACTTGCAATTTTCCGAAAACAGCGAATTTCCAACATATTGAACTGTTTTGGGGAAAGATTCTAACACTTCTTGGGGCGATATTTCCTTAATATGCGTAATCGAATCCGGTGCTGAAATATAAATCGCACCACCACCATTGAACGCAAGTACATGGTCATCAAAAGAAAGTTCATCGACATTTTCCGTAAATTGTTTTGAATAATTATCCAGAGTCATATCTGCATATAACGAGTTGCAAATATCATCTGTTTCTTTTGTTAAATCACTTACAAAGTTATTGAAAAATGCTGTGTCAACAACCACCGATGTACAATAGGACGGATTTCCGTCCGTACAGGATTCATACGTTTCTATCCCATGCATAGCATCGCAAACAATAAATATATCTTTCGTATTTTCACACGTTATATCGTTTAAATTTGGATAATCGTAGTAAAACAGACCCGATGAATTTAATACAAAAACATTAGATTCACATGTCTTTAAGAAGGCTTCTAAAATCGGTTCGCACTTGTCTCCCAAACCGCTTAACGAAATATCACGGTGAGCCACACTATCCAAACTGAATTGAACATGACTGCTATAATGTTTGTTATTTACATCACATTGCGAACGAGCTCCTGCAGATTGCTTGTACACAAGAACATCACCACCCGTAACCTTAACACGAGCCGTTGGCGGAGTATCAAAAGAAATTTTTCCATTCGGGATTTGCACCCCACTGCTGCTTACAACGTTACTAGATGAACTGCTATTCTGTGCCAAAGCATTGCCTTCAATCGCAGCTCCGCTGACATTGCTATCGGAACAGCCTATTAAAGCGAGAACACCCGCCGCCATGGTAAATTTAATGATGTTATTCATTGGTTTCCTCCTCAACCTTTTTTGTTAAAGGGAACAACTGAAGATTCAGTCGATAAACTTGGTTGACGTTTTCATATTCGGCAGCGATGTTTGCCACCTTGCGTACAAACGCGTCCAACTCCTGAGAAATGCGGGCGTAGGCTTCTTCGCAAAGCCCAAGCGTTGCACCCGTGAAATGACGTTCTTCAATCGGGAACTTGTCGATAGCCGTTCTCGCAAGCGAAGCCATTTCTTTGTGCATGCCGCGAACCGCAATGGGAAGCGATTCTTTTGTGCCGATGACAGTCTTTTCCGTCTGCACATAAGTATGTTCCGCCTCGCGCTTAAGAAAACCCGTCTGCACAAGGAATGCGAGCGAATCGCGCACCTGTTCTGCCGAAATCACCTGATGGCAAGTTTTCGCCATTTCGAGCGGGCGCTTTCCAGGCATCATCGGAGCAAGTTCACGAATCGTCGGATTTTTCCAAGACTCATAGAATTCAAAAGATTCCGCATCGACAACGCGCACTTGATGCTCGCGAGCAATCTTCTGCATTTCAAGAAGCGCCTCTTTTTTCACAGAGTCCTTCGTTGCATTGCCGAACTTGACCATTTGCGTGAAGTAAGCAAACTCGTGCCCCGCAAGCCCCATCGCATGTGCGACCTGTTCCATCTTGACGAGACTCAAGCTACTCTTGCCTTCGCAAACAAGCTTTAGGTAAACCGGCGACTTGAACCCCGCCAGCTTGGAAAACTCACGCCACGAAAATGCGCTCGTCCTTTTACGCTCTTCGTAAAAGTCCTGCATGTACAGGCGGTAATCCTTATATTCTGTTATCGGTTTCATAAGCAGTCTTTAGTTATTGGTCAATAGTTTTGGGTTAGAACATCCGTTCTTACATGTATAAATTTAGATTTCCCTCCAAGCGCACGCAATATTAAAATGATACAAAAATAAAGAAAATTTCAAATTTTTAAGGATTTTAACAAATATTTTTCATTTTTAAATTCTAAAAGATACACCCTGTATCATTTAACAAAATCGGCTTACTCCAACTTATTACAAAAATGCGTCATAAAAATTTCCACACAGCAACAAAATGAGGTATATTAGAAACAAAACCTATCAAATAAGGGAGTTTTTTATGGCAAACAAATACGCAGGAACCCAAACCGAAAAGAACCTTGAAGCAGCATTCGCCGGCGAATCGCAGGCTCGCAACAAGTACACCTACTTTGCAAGCCGCGCCAAAAAGGACGGATTCGAACAGATCGCAGCCTTGTTCCAGAAGACTGCCGACAACGAAAAGGAACACGCCAAGCTTTGGTTCAAGGAACTCGAAGGCATCGGCGACACCGCCCAGAACCTGAAGGCTGCCGCCGAAGGCGAAAACTACGAATGGACCGACATGTACGAAGGCTTCGCGAAGACCGCTGAAGAAGAAGGCTTCACCGCTCTCGCCAAGAAGTTCCGCATGGTCGCCGCCATCGAAAAGATGCACGAAGAACGCTATCGCGCCCTCCTCAAGAATGTGGAAACGGCCAAGGTCTTCGAAAAGAGCGAAGTCAAGGTTTGGGAATGCCGCAACTGCGGACACATCGTGGTCGGAACGAAGGCCCCGGAAGTCTGCCCCGTCTGCGCTCACCCGCAAGCCTACTTCGAAGTCCACGAAGAGAACTTCTAATCACAATTAAATTCAAAAAACAGGCACCGGAGAAATCCGGTGTTTTTTATTACATTTGTTTCTAAAATTGCAAACAAACCTTTATACTAGGTACAGATATGAACTTTATTAAAAAATACTCTTTGAGCCTCCTCCTTTTGGGATTTGGCCTGAGCCATGCCGCCAGCGAAGACTACAAACAACTTGAAGTCCACGTTGAAGAATGCCTTGATTACCTTGAAGTTTTTACCAATCCGGATTTTAATCCTAAAAAGACAATCCAGAAGGTCTACGAAAACGGGTCCCTTATTTTGCGTTATGACGAAGAAGCCATCACGAAAACAGAAAAACTCGCCGAAAAATGGATTAGCGACTGCGGAGACCTCTTTATTTCGGATAAATACGATCCAGGTTTCATCAGAAACTCCCCCATCTTTAATGTCGTGAGCGACCGAGTCAAAAATCAAAGTTTCAGAAAGAAGAATTCCGCCCCAATCGTAGGCCATTCAGGAGCCTCCGAAGACGAAAAGCCGTTCAAGCTTAAGGCTACATTCAACTCAGGCTATCTCCATGAACTTGAAGTCATCGCACCCTATACCAATGTATTCCAATACGACTATGACGGAGAACACCTCATTTGGGGTAGATTCGATAACGAGGACGTTTTAGGTATCGGTTGGTCCGAGACCCCATTTGCATACAGCTTTACCAGATACGGAGATTCCCTCCGCTACACGTCTCCCTTTATGTCTTACACAACGGAAAACAAAGGCAGAAATAGCTGGGGCGAGAGAAAGGCTTCGCCAAAAACATGGCAAGTCAAAGACGTTTCTGAAAGCGCCCTGAACGGACAGATTAACCACGAGAAAAATTTGTTCGTCGCCATCCCTAAAGGAAACAAGGACCGTAGCTGGGCCATAAAGTTAGCCGCCACCATCGGTATCCACGGATTCGCTTACACCGACGACCTGATTAAAGACAACAACTGGGTTGCAGACTCGACAAAATACATGGGCGGATTCGGCGCTCTCGGCTTTTTGGTCGACATTACGGCCGGCGTTGTCCACTGTATGCCGTCATCCGGTAGCTGCTTCGGCTTTGGCGCCGGTTATTCGCACAACGGTTACGACGGATACGTGATTGACGAAGAAAACTCCTGGTACCACGAAGTCGTCAAGAATAAGATGAAGCACACGGACAACTTAAAGCTCTATGGAGAATACTACCTCAGCGGAAAATCTCCGAAAGGCTTCCGTGAAAGCATTGACATTCCTTTAAACGCCAACATAAAGTATCTGACATCCAAGACCGGATTTTTCTGGGGCAAATGGATGCGCTACGAAGCAGGCCTAGAAGTATCCCCCATCCAGTTCATTCCGGGTATCTATTTTGAACTGGGAATGCAATTTACCACACCCGCCCTTTGGTAATCAATGTCCTTAGTACGCATTTTTAGCATTTTCTCTTTTGCGATTCTTTTTTGCGGATGCACTAATTTCCAAGGTGCAAAGGCGCTCGAGTTCTTTTCGCACCTAGACAAGTACGGTCGTTGGAAAACCTATAACCGCACCGACTTTGAAGGAAGAATTTTGAAAGGAAACGTCGCCTGCATCGAAGCCGAAATTTCGACTCTAGATTCGGCCAAAAGCAAGAAGACGTTCAAAGGGTATGCTAAAAAATGCTGGGACGAATTCGGTATTCTAGTAGAAGCTGTCATAAAGGATTCTACCGGAACCAACTTATACCAACTGAAAAGTAAAACCGAAAACGGATACCTGATAGACAGAAACATCAACATTCATCTTTACGCACAAACGCGACTTTCTGCAGGTCTCACATACATTTCAATGACCGAAGAAGACGACGGAGGAACAAGGAACATCGTTTACACGCAAAAGAACGATTCCGGATCCGTTTTTAAAGTACAGTTTCCAAAGACACCAAACGAAAAAATAACGACAGCACAAATAAAATATCCCTTTGCGCATGAGCTTAAATTTTCGTATAACGACAAGGACGAACTCATCCAGATTAGCGATTCGAAGCGCAGCAAAGCGTACAGAATCAACTTTACCGAAAGCAATCAAGAAGCGAATGAGACAAAAATCATTTACTCCGGCGAAACCTACAGCTATCAGCTGAAAAAGACAAATTCACAAAAGCAACCCATCGAAGAAATTTTTTCTGATGAATTTACAGGGAAGAAAGTTCATCGAAAATACACCTATACTGACGACGGCAAAACGGCTACCATTTGGGAAAATGGCCTATCCCGAAACATAGTCTACGAAAACGGCAAATTCGTCCGTGAAGAGTATTACGATTACGCAGAATCACTGAGACAAATCGTTGAAATCGAGACGGATTCACTCGGGAATGTCATAAAAAGCACCTACATACCTGTGATTCAGGGCAAGATGTTTAGCAACGTGCAAAAGCAATATAATTACACGATTGAATATCGGTAAGTAAATTCTTTTCGATGAACAAAAAACAGATTATATTTCTGTTATGTTCGTCACTCGATACATTCCCCGCTGTTTGTCTTTTGCACTCGCTTTAAGCGGTTTTTCGGCAGATGCGGTGGCCGCGAATTTGGATGGTGTTTTCGATGCAGGTTGGACGACAGCATACCAATCAGCAGATTCCATCAACCACATGCACAAACGATTGCACACCCTCGGCATGGAACAGGTTGTGTTGCAATACGCGGCAGTCGAAAAGACACATTTGTATTACCCTTCACAGCTAGACTTTTTGCAGAACACGCAATACAAGAACAACCAGCTTTTCCCCAAGAGCATCGATGCAGCGAAGCCTGCCGGAAACAAGCTTTGGTTCGGGCTTTATTACGACGGAGAAAATTGGTACACACCGCCGACGATTTCGCAACTCGATACACTGGCAGCGAGAAATTTGAAGGTCATCGAAGAACTGTACGCTCTTTACGGAAGCGAGACTGTAATTGAAGGAGTTTATATCCCGCAAGAGATTGCGCGCTATTATTGGGATGGACTCAGAGCAGATGCGACCGCGGCAGCACTCGCAACACACTTTTTGATTCCGGTAACACGTGCGGCACAGTCCAAAGGTTGGAAAGTCATGACTGCTCCGTTTTACAACCAGAATTTGGAAACGCCCGAAAAGCTACAAGTATTTTTCGAATCGCTTTTTGCCACAGGTTTCAAGCCCGATGTTATCGCCGTGCAAGATGGCATCGGCGCTAGCGATGCGGGAAAAGCACATGCAGACATTTCGACCGTAGCAAATTACGAGCGTGCAGTTGCGAATGCGTGTTCGCAATACGGGATTGAATTTTGGGTCGATATGGAATTGTTCCGCACAGACGATTCGCACGCGCTCGCCGATAACGCAAGACTTTCGTCGCAATTAGATACTGCACTCGCGGCGGGAGCGTCAAAGGTTATTGTTTACGACTTAGCCGTTCTCGGAAATGCAGGGTTGGACTCGCTTGAAAAATGGTTTGCACGGGACAGTTCGCAAGTGACGTTTATCAAGATCCGTCGCACCCCAAACAAGTCGCAAAAGTTCGGCGGTCCGCGCCATAAAGAAATTCGGTATTACAAGCTGAACGGCGCAAGAGTAAAGACAAGCGAATAAAACGCAACACTCTTCAACTTTTATCCATACACATTTTTGTATATTCCTCTTATGAATAAAATTATTTTCATTCTATTTTTTGCAATCGGGCTTGGAACCGCAGCAGCGGACGCAATTGTCAAGGACAAAAAAGTCAAAGAGAGCAAGCCCAAATACGCCATGACCGAAATCATGGATTTTGATGGTCAGCAAGTTCTCTTAGAAGAACGTACAGACAAAAAGTTTATCCAGGATTTATACATCGACGATTACAAATTTCCACACCCTTTTGTAGCCATGATTGGGACCGCTTTTGCGAATCACCACTCTATCGAGATTTATCCCGATGACATTTGGCTTTTGATTATGGACGGAATCCGTCTGCATATTAAATACAATCGCGATAAATTTAAAGATAAATTCGTAAAAAACGAGGCCGACACAAATCTTGTCATAAATGATAACGCTCTTACTTTGCAATCGCCACCCAGCGCATGGAAAAAGAGCATTGCACAAACATACGATTCACTTTACCAAAAACTCCCGGAAGATACAAGAAATACGTTCGACATAGACTTTTCTACATCCACAGCAATTGACAAGTTTGTTGCAAAAGCAACGCTTATGTCCATCAGTTCGGAATATTACTCTTACTCCATACACACTTTGTGCGGGATTCCTCAAATTATCATCAAAGGAAAAAAGCGAGATTGGCAAAAGTTGAAAGATTCATTCGACAAACTTGCGCTTATTTTCGACATGCCCTGGTGGGCTAAACAAGTCGATCCGATTCTAAATGAATTTATCCAGACATTCAACAACAAGATTAACATGAATTTCTGGAGGGGAATCTACAAATATTTTCCGGAGGATCTCAGTTGCGGAGCAACCCCGCACATCAACGGATGGATAACAAAATTCTTCCCCTACATTGTCAATGGAGAACAGGAACACAGAACCAATTGGGACGAACAAATCCAATACAAAGACATTTCAGCCGGGAAAAACGATGTTTTCATTACATGGAAACATCTAGGCAACGAAATCTACTTACTATTATCCACCGGATTTTGGGGCGTTACCATCGACCCGAAAACAAAGCGTTTGAGAACAATCCGCGGATACGCGCTGACGAAGGATAGGGATTAGGATTTTTTCGTTAATTTGCCGCCCGCGATGAGCACTAAAAAGGCGGCACCGCCTACACCCACAATTTTCTTGATATCGCTCCAAAATTCGCGACGTTTTTCTTTGCACGATTCGCAAAGTTTTTCGGAGTCCTCAGCTTTATCGCAGCCGCATTTTTTGCATTTATTCCACATTTTTTGAAGCATAGCCAAATTCCTTAATCGTTGAAGGTGAACGAGAAGTCTTTTTAAAATACCATTTTTTGTTAGGAATGAGAGTAACGGGAATCACAATTTTTGGGGGGGATGGCATCCTCACCCAAACTTTTATATATTTGACGCCTACGGCGTCCGCGGCGACGGCTCGGTAATAAAAATATGCCAGCATATTTCTGCAACGCTCGCCTTGCACGCTTATGAAGTACTGGTTTAAAGGCGAAGCCAAGGAGCAGTTTAAAATGGATTTCAAGAAATGCAGCGAAGTTTATGGATACAAATCCATTGCCGAAGTCGAAGAAGAAGAGCTTGAAGCCAAGATTAAAGATACCAAACTCGAAATGGTCGACGCCATGTTTGCTATTCCCAAATTAACTGATGCAGACATCTCTAGCATTTCAGTTTTTCCGGTAGACGACATCCAAAAGCGAAGAGCACAACGCTAAAAAAGCAATTTGAAAATCCACAGTGTTAGATTCGTGGATTTTTATTTAGTTTATCTATGGCAAAATTTCAACCAAATACGGAAAATATTTAGATAGTCCGAATTTCGTTGAAATGTTTTTAGAGAACGACTACAAATTTGAATATTTGTAGTCGTTTTGTACAGACAAATTGCGTTAGGGATAGTGACCACTGTGTGGCGGAGACTTGCGCAAGCAAGGCTCCGTTCTAGGAGGTTAGCGGAGAGCGTAGCGAAGACGGTTGCCCCTAGAATATAGCCCGACCTTGCCCATGGGCAAGGGAACGCCCAATACATGTCTCGTGCAAGGAGATTCCCCATCAGGTGGGGAATGACAAGGAAGAAGTGCTCAAGAACTATGCAAAACAGGCTTGTTATGCGCTCTGCTCCGCACTCGTCATACGAAAAAGTTCCTACATTTTCCATCAGTAACATTCTCTACCGGGATCGCCATCCCGATGGATTAACTCTCAACAAATGAGGAACAAACAAAAAATGGCAAGAGCATTGATTATCGGTTGTGGCGCCGTTGCCACAGTTGCTATCAAGAAGTGCTGCACCTGCAGCGAAGTTTTTAGCGAAATCTGCATCGCCAGCCGTCATCGCGAAAATTGCGAGAAGTTGGCTCAGGAACTCCGCCCGAATACGAAGACGGTCATCACGACTGCCGCCGTGGACGCTGATAAGGCCGAGAACGTCTCTGCTCTCATTAAGCAATACAAGCCGGACTTGGTGATGAATATCGCTCTCCCCTACCAGGACCTCGCCATCATGGATGCATGCCTTGAATGTGGCGTGAACTACATGGACACGGCTAACTACGAGCCGGAAAACATCGACGATCCGGAATGGCGCAAGGTTTACGACAAGCGCTGCAAGGAAAAGGGCTTTAGCGCCTACTTCGATTACAGCTGGCAGTGGGCTTACAAAGAAAAGTTTGAAAAGGCTGGTCTCACGGCTTTGCTCGGTTCCGGCTTTGACCCGGGTGTTTCTCAGGCATACTGCGCCTACGCCTTGAAGCACCAGTTCGATACGATTGAAGAAATCGACATTCTCGACTGCAATGGCGGCGATCACGGCTACAAGTTCGCAACGAACTTCAACCCGGAAATCAACCTCCGCGAAGTTTCTGCTCCGGGCAGCTACTGGGACACGGACGAGAACGGCAAGGGCCACTGGGTTGAAATCCCGGCCATGAGCATCAAGCGTGAATACAACTTCGCACAGGTCGGCAAGAAGGACATGTACCTTCTCCACCACGAAGAAATTGAATCCCTCGCCCAGAACATCCCGGGCATCAAGCGCATCCGCTTCTTCATGACGTTTGGCCAGAGCTACCTCGACCACATGCGTTGCCTCGAAGACGTGGGCATGCTCAGCACGCAGCCGATCAAGTTCCAGGGTCAGGACATTGTTCCGATCCAGTTCCTCAAGGCTCTCCTCCCGGACCCGGCAAGCCTCGGTCCTCGCACGGTGGGCAAGACGAACATCGGTTGCATTTTCAAGGGTACTAAGGATGGCAAGCCAAAGACTTACTATCTGTACAACGTTTGCGACCACCAGGAATGCTACAAGGAACTCGGCAGCCAGGCTATCGCCTACACGACTGGCGTTCCGGCAATGTGCGGTGCCATGATGGTGCTCACGGGCAAATGGAACAAGCCGGGTGTGCATACGGTCGAAGAGTTCGATCCGGATCCGTTCATGGAAGCCCTCACCAAATACGGTCTCCCGTGGAACGAAGATTTCAACCCGGTACTTGTGGACTAGGCAATGAAAAAATGGCGCATTGACGATTCCCGAGATCTTTACAACGTAAAGGGCTGGGGCGTAAGTTACTTTGACATTAACGACAAGGGCCACGCAACGGTTTCGCCGATCAAGAATGGCGGTCCGAGCATCGACCTTTACGAGCTCGTGCAGGAACTTTCCTTGCGCGATGTTTCGACTCCTGTGTTGTTGCGCTTCCCGGATATTCTGGACAGCCGCATCGAAAAGATTCACGAGTGCTTCACAAAGGCGACGACTGAATATGGCTACAAGGGTGGCCATTACAGCATCTTCCCAATCAAGGTGAACCAGCAGCGCGCGGTCTTGGAAGAAGTGGTGAGTCACGGTTCCAAGTTCAACATCGGCCTTGAGGCAGGTTCCAAGCCGGAACTCCACGCGGTACTTGCGAACATGGAAAATCCGGACGCGTTGATTATCTGCAACGGCTACAAGGACGAAGACTTTATCGAGCTTGCTCTCCTCGCACAGAAGATGGGCAAGAAGATTTTCATTGTCGTCGAAAAGATGAACGAGCTTCACTTGGTTGTTGACTTGTCTCGTCGAATCGGCGTGCGCCCGAACATCGGTATTCGCATCAAGCTTGCAAGCTCTGGTAGCGGCAAGTGGGAAGAATCCGGCGGATACCACAGCAAGTTCGGTCTGAACAGTTCTGAACTTTTGGAAGCTCTCGACTACATCAAAGAAGAGAAGATGGAAGACTGCATGAAGCTCATCCACTTCCACTTGGGTAGCCAGATTACGAACATTCGCCATATCAAGAATGGACTCCGCGAAGTTTCGCAGTTCTACGTCCAAATTAGAAAGATGGGCATGGGCCTTGAATTCGTGGACGTGGGCGGCGGCTTGGGCGTGGATTACGATGGCACGCGCAGTTCTAACGCGAGCTCCGTGAACTATTCCATCCAGGAATACGCAAACGACGTTGTGTACGCGATGTTCGAAGCATGCGAAAACGCCGATGTTCCTCACCCGAATATCATTGCAGAATCGGGCCGTGCTCTTTCGGCTCACCATTCCATCTTGGTGTTCAACGTGCTTGAAACGGCTGGCCAGGCATTCTTTGACGAAAGCGTTCACGAAATTAGCGATGACGCTCCGGAAGCACTGAAGGACTTGTACGGCATTTACAAGAGCCTTTCTCCGAAGAACTTGCTCGAAAGCTGGCATGACGCCATGCAGATTAACGACGACACCTTGAGCGGTTTCAAGATGGGCGACGTGGATTTGCAGACGCGCGCTATGAGCGAACGTTTGTTCTGGAGCATTGCCCGCAAGGTGGACTTGCTCGCACGCGACTTGCGCCATCCGCCTTATGAATTGAGCGAACTCCCGCGCTTGCTTGCCGAAAAGTACTTCTGCAACTTCAGCCTTTTCCAGAGCCTCCCGGACAGCTGGGGCGTGGATCAGGTGTTCCCGATTATGCCGATCCAGCGTTTGGACGAAGAGCCGACGATTGAGACGACGATTCAGGACGTGACTTGCGATAGCGATGGCAAGATTGACATGTTCGTTCGCGGTGGCGAAGTGGCACGCACCATTCCGCTCCACCCGATCAAGAAGGACGAGCCGTACTTTATCGCGGTTTACCTCGTCGGTGCATACCAGGAAATTCTCGGTGACCTCCACAACCTCTTTGGCGATACGAACGCTGTGCATATTGTCTGCAACGACAAGGGCGGCTACGATATTGACAAGGTGATTGACGGTGAATCCGTGGAAGACGTGCTCGACTACGTGAACTTCAGCGACAAGGCTCTTGTCCGCAACATGGAAAACTGGGTCACGCGCTCTGTGAAGGAAGGAAAGATTACGCTTCAGGAAGGCAAGGAATTCTTGAACATCTATCGTTCCGGACTTTACGGGTACACGTATCTGGAATAAAGTTACTAGATACTCGTTAATAGTTACTAGTAGATTCGCGGAAGTCAATGGAACGGAACAACTACAAGATTGCGATTTTGCTAGCCACTTACAATGGCGGCAAGTACATCTGGGAACAGCTTGAATCGCTGTTCCAGCAATCTTGTAAACAGTTCCATTTGTATGTTCGTGATGACGGCTCCTCGGACGATACGATGAAAATCGTCGAGCAATTTCACGGAATGTTTCCAGACAGAGTTACGATTTTAAAAGACTCGCAAAAGCACAGAGGCGCGGCGAAGTCTTTTATGTATTTGCTCGAAAATGTGGATTCCGAGTATTACATGTTCTGCGACCAGGACGATATTTGGTTGCTGGAGAAAATTGAGAAAACTCTTGCTCGGATGAAGGAAATCGAGAAGGCTGTTGCCGAAGCCCCGAAAGTTGTCATGGATGGAACTGCCGCGAAAAACGTGCCGATTCTCGTAGCGACGGATTTGGGCATTGTCGACGAACAACTTAATTTACTTTCGGAATCGTTCAACAAAGATTTGAAAATTGACGTTTTCCGCAAGCACCCAGAATTAATTTGTGTGCGCCACGTGGTCACCGGTTGCACGATGATGTTCAACCGCGCCGCAAAATTGGCAGCACTCCCGATGTCTCCTCTCGCAACCATGCACGACGAATGGGTCGCCCTTTGCGTCCACTTCAAAGGCGGAGTCATTTCGATTCTCGACGACTCGACGATTCTTTACCGTCAGCACACCAGCAATACGCTTGGCGCAGAACAGGCCCGCAAAGGCTTTTTCGCACGAGCCATCGCACGTGCAGGGCAAAAACAGTTCTTCCAAGTCGCAAAATTGCTCCACAAGGATTTCGGATTATCGTACTTAAAGTTCTTGATGTACAAAATTTTGTATAGTTGGTTCTAGGTATGAGAAGAAGCATTTGCATGGCGACCTACAATGGCGCCAAATACATCAAGGAACAGCTGGACAGCATTATTCCGCAGCTTAGAGAAGATGACGAGCTCATCGTTTCTGACGACGCCTCGAAAGACGACACTCTGAAAATCATTGAAAGCTACAACGATCCACGCATCAAAATTTTCCACAACGAAAATCACGGCGTTGCACACAACTTTGAAAACGCCATGCGACAGGCTACGGGTGACTTGATTTACTTTGCCGACCAAGACGACGTCTGGTTGCCGGGCAAGCTCGACAAGATGGAAAAGTTCCTCACGGAAGGCGGCTATGACACGATTCTTTGCAACTGCTCGCTCGTCGATGCCAACTTGAACGTGATCAAGGAACGCCATTACGATGAAAAATGGCCGATGAAAAAATCGCTCTTGCGAAACATCATCAACAATTGTTGGCTCGGCGCTTGCATGTGCTTTACCAAACAAGTGAAAGACGCTTGCATGCCGTTCCCGCCGAAAGTTGTCGCGCATGATTTGTGGGTCTCGTATTACGCACAAAAGCATTTCAAGTGCGGCTACCAAGACGAAGTTTTGCAGCTTTACCGCCGTCACGAAAACACAGTCTCGTTCACGGGCGGCAAGAGCACGAACAGCCTCTATTTTAGAATCGCATACCGCGCTTACCTCGCGTGGCATATCCTTTGGCGTTAGGCGTAAAGCATGAAAATTTGCATCACACTCGCAACTTATAACGGAGAAAAGTATCTCGCGCAGATGCTTGATTCTTTGGTCGCGCAGACAAAACCTGCCGATGTTATAATAGCAGTGGATGACGGTTCCAAAGATTCTACATGCGAAATTTTGGAAAGTTATAAAGACAAGCTCCCGCTAGAAATCACCAAGTTTGAAAAGAACAGAGGGCACCGCGCATCGTTTTCGACTGCATTGGAAAAGGCAAGCAAATTACTCGCTGACGACGACTTGATTTTCCTTGCCGACCAAGATGACATTTGGCTCCCGAATAAATTAGAAGTGATGAGCCAGAAGATTGGCGACAGTTCCATGATTTTTGGCGATGCCGAAATTATCGATGGAGACGGAGTCGTCACAGAATCATCGTGGCGAAAGAAGGCGTGCATTGTTGAGCACTTGAGCCAGCAAGCGCTTCTTACAGGCTACACGAATGTAACCGGTTGTATGGTTGCTTTCAAGGCAAGGCTTTTGAAGACTGCGCTACCGATTCCGCAAGAGGTCCCCGTACACGACCAATGGATTACGCTTTGCGCAACCGCAGAAAATGGTTACCGAGCTATCGCAGATAAAGTTATTCAGTACCGCATTCATGGCAACAACGCCATCGGTGAAGGCAACAAAACTTGGAGTGAAAAGCTCCAGACGAATTTGCAATGGGCAAAGGCAGTCAAAGGCTCGAACCTTTTCGAGAAACTGCCAGACGAAAGCCGCCGATTCTTGGACAAGTTCATTCTGTTCTTGGAATTACGCTTTAGCCATGCGTTTTTATCGCCGCTATGGTTCCCTTGGATTTTAAAGAACGCCCGTAATATTTATCCGCAGGTTCACAGCGCCCCCAAAATGATTGCACGAATTCTGTTCTCGTTCGTGGGCGTCTCGACCGCCAAAAAATTTTTCAATAAGAAATAAAAATCCTATGATTCACGAAATTACTCCGCACAAGTTTGATAACGAATTTAAAGACATTGCACCGAAGCCCACCGATTACTTGATTTTTTTCAATGGCGAACAAACGCTTTTCAAAAAGGCTGGCGACAACTTCGCCATTCCGCGTGTGAGCGAATTCCCGCAATGCGAATGCCATTACTTGATTAGCATCGACGGTGACGCTTATTTCTTGTGCAATACAAACTTGCCAGAAATTCCAGAAGGTTACGAGTTCCGCGGCAATCGTACGTTCCGCACGCTTGAAAGCCATTTGGAACGTCTCGGTGGTGCCACGTCGGCACACATTGCTAAGTGGGAAAGCTTGAACAAGTTCTGCGGTAAATGTGGATGTCTCATGAAGCGAGGGCTCAAGGAACGCTCCATGATTTGCCCCAGCTGCAAGAACACCGTCTATCCCAAGATTTCGCCGGTCGTGATTGTCGCTGTTCACAATGGCAACGAGCTTTTAATGGCTCGCAATTTGGACAATCCGGACAAGACGCGCATGTTCCTCATTTCGGGATTTGTGGAAATTGGCGAATCCCTCGAACAGGCAGTCAAGCGCGAAGTTCTTGAAGAAGCAGGCGTTCGCGTGAAGAATATCAAGTACTTTGGCAGCCAACCGTGGCCGTTCTCGGAATCGCTCATCTCGGGCTACACAGCCGAACTTGATGGCGATTCAACCATTCACATGCAAGAGGCGGAACTCGCTTGCGCCACTTGGGTCAAACGCGAGGACATTCCCGAATACGACACGAGCGTGAGCATCAGCAGTTGCTTGATCGAAAACTTCCGCTCGGGATATACGATTAAGGAATAAGGATTAACGAGAAGCGCGGCTGAGGAGCCGCGTATTTTTTTTCAGTTACTTTTCCGAAGCTTTATCGGCTTTCTTTTTCGATTTGCTCGGAGATGCTTTAGGCGTTGCTTCAGGCTTGTTCGCGAGCACGACGTATAAAGTATCGTGAATCACGACAGTATCACGCACGACAAGTGTATCGTGGACAAAGACCGTATCGCGAGAGCAAACAACATTTGCAGCACTGCTTGCGGGAACCGCCGCAGACGAAATCGGCTTCGACGCACTCGAGCCTGCCGTATTCAGCAAAACACTAGAGCTAGACTGCGCAGCGCTCGAAAGAGCGGCACTTGATTGCGCGACGTTCACCCCAGACGGCATTTTCTCAATCACCGTAATCAGCGAATCACGGACATTGCGGAGGCTATCCAACTGCTTGCGGTAGCGCGTCTTATTGCCCGGACGGCGTTCTCTAGAATACTGAACTTCAATCTTATCGATTTGCGTTTCGACGCCCTTAAGTTCATCAAATATAGGACCTTCGCCTTGCACAGAACCACTCGGCGTAAAGAAGTTTACGAAACTATCAAAAAAGCCGCGTTTTGAACCGCCCTCGCTCCATGCAATGTTCGTCGAAACAAGACAAACGAGCGCCACTACGCCACAAACAGATTTAAACTTGAAATTTTGCATATTTCAATAATAGAAAAAAAGAAGGCATACCTTTACAAGCCCCCTAATTTTACTAAATTAAGACTACCCACGCGGGAGTAGCTCAGTTGGTAGAGCGCGACCTTCCCAAGGTCGATGTCGAGGGTTCGAGACCCTTTTCCCGCTCGAAAATAAAAAGTCAGGCACAAAGCCTGGCTTTTTATTTTACTAGTGATATAAGTGGGTCGAGAACCCGAGAAGAGGGTTCGACAAAATTCGGTCATGCACGAAGTGCGAAGAGCGAATTTTGGAATTATCGCGCAAGTTTGGTTCTTTTTCTTCAAAACATTCCAACTTGGAATATTCAAGTTTCGATACAATTTTCTTACACTCATTATTGACCTTCTCACCCCAAAAAAATGATTTTTCAATCATAATGCACTCAAGTGCCTAAACATTTCTTAAGAAGGAGGGGTAATCATGAATTACTCAAATACCCACAAATCTTCTGTGGAATTAACTCTCATATGCGCCTTAACCGCAGGTCTAGTCGCGTGTTCAGACTCTCCTAGTGGGGGGAACGAAAACTCCATTGCAGTCGAAGTGTCTGGCAAGACTGTCGGCGACACGTTGATGTTGGACATGATGGACAGCACCTACGATTTCAAGATCGTGGCTGACGGAAAATGGCGCATCGAGGATGAAACAGGATTTATTCAGTCGATTAGCAAAAAATCCAGTAGCAGCGATGCGACCGTTAAAATTCGTTTAACCACAAACGATTTGGACGAACGTTTTGTGGGCAATCTGCACATTGTGTTCCCTGAAGACACCTCCCTGAACAAGACCATTACCGTAGTGCAGAAGTATAACGGCGACTACGATGATAATGCGGTGACTGAGCTGACGCAGAGTAACAAGGTTTATGCTATTGGCTATGGCTATAATGCCATTACTGGGGGCTATCCCGACTATGAAGCTATCAAGTGTGAAATTTTTGATGTCAAAAAATTGAATGAGGATGGAGGCGTTTCTATCGGGCCGACGAAGGCAAGCCTCAAGACTACAAGTATTACGGGGTCGACAATTTCCGATATAAGTTTCCAGTTGAGTTCCAAAGTTAATGTTGAGGGCGGAATAGCAGGCTTTTCGGGAGAAATCGGAGCCGCATTTGATATGAACACATCGAATAAGAGTAATTATGAATATGCATTGACCTATCTGGACCTTGCTGTAAAGACTGCGGGTTTTGATCTTCCTTTGGAATTGCTCAAGTCTGAAGAATATATGAAAAAATTCGCCTACAATTCCATTAATGGATTGAATACAAGTTACCCAAGTACTAATGAAGGGTTCAAAAAGCTGGTTCGTGATTTTGGAACCCATGTGGTATGGGGTTCGAGGCTTGGCGGACGCATTCGTCAATCGATGACGGCAGATGTATCCAAGATTACATCCAAATACGATATCAGCGCTTTCGCCAAGGCTGCGTACAAGGGCGTTGTTGACGCGAGTGCCGAAGTGAGTACGGAAATGAAATCGAGCTTGGAACAAAACCTTTCGAATGTGAATATCGATATAGATGTTCTTGGGGGGGATGATGGTTTAGCGCTTAAATTGTCGGATTCCAAAATTCTGAATAATGAAGATGTGAACAAGTGGAAACAGTCTGTTTCAAAAAATACCGGCGCAGCAACTCTTATCGGTTTTTCGGATGGAGGCTTAATTCCACTTTATGAATTGATTGACGAAAGCCTTGGCGAAAAGGCCAAGGAACGTAAGCAAAAACTCAAAGATTATTTGAACGGTAAACAGGTCGCTTCTGATTTTGAGTATGGCTATGACTGTGGGACCGTGACCGAAATCGATGTACCGAAGATAGAAGACCTGGACACCAACACCTTGATTAAGGATATTTACTTGGGCGGACAACTGGTGGCGAAGGCCATGTTGGAATTTGTGCCGCTCCTGAACCTCAAAGAAAAAGTGATGGTTATTTACCCCGTCATCAACAACAAGGTCCGCTTTAACTTGGGCTTCTACATTGGCGACAAGGACCACAAGCCGGCCCGTGTCAGCTGGGATGGAACCGATGCCGCCATAGTCGAATATGAAAACATGAACTTCGGCGCGGCGAAGAAACTCTATATTCGAGGAGCTTCTGTGACGAGTGTAGCGCCTGAAGGCACGGAACATCATGCAGGCACGGTTGAAGACGCTTATTTAGCTTCGAAGATTTACGTTCCTAAAAAGTATCCTCCCAATAGTGAAAATGATTTAAGAGATGGCAAAGTTCAGAATCATAATTATCCCTTGGTTAAGGTTTTCAATCGTATTTGGCTCCGCGATAATTATGCTAGCACCATTGATAAAACAGGAAAAGAATATCAATATGTAGCTGTCGGTGAAGGAACTTTTAATGTTGGCCACGGTTTAGATAACAAGCCCATTCTCATTTACAAAGTCAAAGAGAAGGATAAATTTGTTCCATCAGGATGGAGTATTCCTACTAAGGAAGCATTCCAAGAAATTGAAAAAGTTTTTAAAAACAATAAGATTACTAACTTAGGTGCAGCCATGACGAGAAAGAGCGAATGCGACTCGAAGGATGTTAAAGGAAATATTTGCGGACTTGTTGGGTTAGGATTACGGAAAGATAAGAATGGCTATACGAGTTATTATGCAATAAATAATGGCCAGATCGGTGTGGAAGATGGTGCTAGCACCTTTAATATTTTGGAGGCGGCCGCATATGACGCGCTTATATTCTATCAGGAATAAAATGATTTATCAATAAATTTCACGTATAACAAAAAGTTCCCCCGCTTGGGGGAATATTTCTGCATATAGACTATTCTAAGTTGGAGCGTTGTTCGAGTTTTTTTTATTGAATTCATGTTGAAAAGAATTATTTTAAAATAAAGTATCCGTCAAAGAAGGAGAAAATCATGAGCTTTGCAAAAAGTTATAAATTCACGATGATCGCACTTGCTTTGTGTGCGGTCGGTTTCATTGCCTGCTCGGATTCGGACAGTTCTAGTGACGCAAACGGTGAAGACAACGTGCTCTCTATCAAATTGGGTGAGACGCCTGTCAACGGTGGCGTGCTGTTGCTTGGCAAGGGGGAGAGCTTCTATGAACTAAATCTGGAATCCAACGGTGAGTGGCGTATCGAAAATAATTCCACTTTTATCGATTCGGTCTTGCCGGAATCGGGTTTGGGTAATGCGGATGTGAAAATCCATGTGAAAAAGAATGATTCAGAGGGGCAGCGTAAGGGGGAATTACGTGTCGTTTTTCCCAAGGACACTAGTCTGAATACAGTCATTGATTTGAGGCAGATGTATAGCGGAGATTATGAAGATAATGACGCTTCTTTTGATTCTCTTGAAATGGGTGCGATTTTCGCTTGTAGTTTTATGGGACTGTTTAGCAAGGAGGCTGCGTTACAGTGCCTGACGGATGCGTTTGAGAAGAGTGAAAATTATAGGGTTGATCCCCGTGATGGTAAAATGTATAAATTGGAAAAAATCGGCTCGCAACTTTGGATGGCAGAGAATCTTCTGTATGAAACACCGAATAGCTATTGCTATGACGACAATGCGGATAATTGTAAAAAATATGGTCGACTTTACGAATGGGATGCGGCTATGGAGGCGTGCCCCAAAGGGTGGCACTTGCCGAGTAAGTACGAATGGAATGAATTATTTTATGGAATTGTAAAAAATAAGGGCAAGGCTCTCAAATCTACTTCAGACTGGCTGCGCGATGGAAACGGAAGTGATGACTACGGCCTTAACGTTTTGCCTGCAGGTTACAAGGATAGCGAGTATCGTTCCTTAGGTGATATAGCACGGTTCTGGACTTCGACAGATGATCACGGCTATACTGCGTTCTTGGTACGTATAGAAGCGCTTAAAGACGATGCCTATCTGAACGAAGAGGTAAAGTACAACGCAAACAGTGTTCGTTGTCTAAAGGATTAGTTTTTCAGAACAACAAAAATATTCCCTCGTTTGAGGGAATTTTTTTATCATTAAGGTAATGATGTTAAGGCTGTTTTTTGGATTCTTTCTACTATTTTCGCTGTATGCCTGTTCCAACAGCGAATCTGTTTTTGATGCTGTGCAAAATCGCCCGGGCATAGCGAACATTACGCTTGTGGCAAGCGTCAACGGCATTGGCGATAATAGCTATAATGACCAGATATTGGCAGGACTATTCCGGTTTAATGAAGATAGTGGAGTGCCCTTCCGTCTGCTGCAGCCGGAATCTATGGACGAGGCCGATTCACTTGTGCAGGCGTGGCTCAAGGAAAATGCCGACACGGATTCCTCGTTGCTTATCCTGGCGTCTTCGGCGTATGCCGGGTTGGCGCAAAAACTTGACATCCGTTTTTCGGGTGACGGGAACAAGGTCCTGTTGTTTGAGGCCGACTCGGCGGGCTTTCCGCAAGACGTTTATTCATTCTCGATTGACCGCTATGGCGCAAGTTACTTGTCGGGGGCAATTCTGGGCATAAATCCCTGCATGATTTTGGCGGCGGCACCTGGTTTTGCGAGCCTTGAAACATCGATTGATGGCTTTAGGAAGGGTTACGATGTGCATAAGACGATAGCAGATACTTTGGGGGTGGATTATCTTACTTACAATGAAAATGATGAAACGGCTTTTAACAACATTGAATTTGCCTACGTGGCTACTTTTTCGATAACGAATTATATTCTAGATGCGGATAGACCTTCGGCTATTTTTCCTTTGTTGGGGGGCGCTATCAAGGGCGTGCGTCGGGCCTTGATCGATTATCCGAATACGGGACACTTTATGATTGGGATGGATGTTGACCAAAGCGGCGTGTTGCCAAAGGTGCCGTTTACTTTGGTCATTGACATTAAGGGGATTGTTATTCGCTACTTGGAAGAATGGGCTTTGGGTAAGGATTGGCCTCGGTTCCGCTCTTTTGGCTTGGGTGACGGTGCCGCCTCGATTGTGTTTAACAAGAATTTTGACGATACGAAAGAGTTCGAAGCCCGCTATGAAAAGTATTATGACGAAGCGGTTCGCGAGGAGGCTCGCCATGCAAAGAAGTAAGCCTGCTCTGCTTTTGATATGGATGACGGTAGCAATACTTTGCCTTTGCGGCTGTTCTGATAATTCCGTCTCTGCCAAGACCGATACGAAAACGCGTAAAATCAGGGTCGCCGTCATGGCGAAATCTTCTGAAATGGTCCGTTGGAAACGCAGCGCCGAATGGGCTTTGGAAAATATGGAAAAAGCTCAGGACGGGCTAGACCAAAAGGTAAAACTGCAACTGGAATTTAAGAACCAGGATGATGCCGATATCGACGAGTATATGGAAAAGGTGGCTCACGATACGGACTATGCGGCCATTGTGGGGCCCACTCAATCGGACAAGGCGTACCGCATGGCGGAACTTTTGCGGAAAAGTGCGAAGCCGATTCTTTCGCCCAAGGCGTCGAATGTGGAATACCAGCGTTTTTTTGCCAACATGCCGAATTTGTGGAACTTGGTTGAAAACGACTTTATGCTGATAGAATCCGCTTTCTCGCATTTGGCTAGTTCTTTTGCGTCTATTTTTATGAATGAACTGGAACTTACACTTTTGGCTCCGTCAAGCGAGTTGAATGGCGGACTCGTAAGTTCTTATGTCGACTGGCTAGGTTTTATGGCCGAAGAATTCGGTCTTAAAATAGACAGAATCTTTTTGTACAATGACGAAACCGAACTGCGGAAGCTTACGCAGACTTATTTGGAACGAAGGAAGCCGTATAGCGTTTTGTTATTTGAACCCTATGATGACAAAATGGCCTTAGCCTTTGATGATGAATTGTATCAACAGGATGTCGCTTCTCAAGGTGGAATCCGAGTGGTGTGTTCGAATAATTTCGCTTCGGACTCTATCGTGAAAAAACTTCATTACGATTTTTACCGTGGCTTTGATTTGTACGCAAGGCCCGAGTCTGGGTTTGCGCAAGCATACCATGAACATTTTGGCGAAGACATTCTCAATGGCGAAGCGCATTTCTTTGATGCTCTGTATATTTTGGCGTATGCCGCGACTTATTCCGTTTCGTCGGGCTTGGAATTGAATGAATCGATTAGAGCTGTGCTCGGAGGAAGGGACGGTACCGGCGGCGATTGGATGATTGCCGGAATGCATGAAAATTTCAAGTCGTTGCAGAACGGACGCTTGCCTGATTTGACGGGGGTATCGAGCTCTTGGACTTTCTTGGATAGGGACAACAGTGTGAGCGGTTCAGTGTATCGCGGGTGGAATATTGCTGACCATAAATATGTCACGAATGATTTTACCAGCAACGACGACTCGAAACATTCGATAAATCCAGAAGAAAATTGGCTGGATTTTTTCAAGGCCGATGTGGATACGAGTTTTTTCGAATATGCAGATTCGAATATTTCTTACAATGACGTTTCAAAACATTGGGCGCTTTTGGTTGCAGCCTCATCGGGCTGGGCAAATTACCGGTTTCAGGCGGACATCTTTGCCATTTACCAGAAACTCAAGAAGATGGGGTACGACGATGACCATATTATCGTGATTGCCGAAGATGACATTGCAAATCATAGTCGCAACCTGTATCCGGGGGAACTGTTTATCCGTTTGGATGGAGACAATGTCTATGAAAATGGTGTGGTTGATTACAAATTAAGTTCCGTAACGGTGTCTGATCTAGGAAATATATTAAGGGGAAATTCAAGTGATAAGTTGTCAAAGGTCCTCCGTGCAAAGTCGACCGACAATGTTTTTGTCTTTTGGAGTGGTCACGGAATGCCGGGGTATTTGGAATATGGTAAAGACAAGGTTAGTTATGAGCAGATTGTTGCGCTGATAAAAGAAATTCCGCACCGCAAGGTGTTGGTTGCCGTGGAGGCCTGCTATAGTGGTGGACTTGGTGAAACGGCGGAAAAGGCGGATATTCCTGGTATCGTTTTTCTAACAGCGGCGTCGCCTTATGAAACGAGTAAGGCGGATGAACGAAACGAAGAAATGGGCGTATACTTGACGAATAGTTTTACCCGAGGTTTTACGAAGCTGCTTGATGAAACACCCGACGCAACGCTGAGGGACATGTATGTCGAAATCGCAAGTAAGATTTCGGGTTCGCACGTGCAGTTGTACAACGTGAACCATTATGGAAATATCTACAAAGAAACGATAGGTGAATTTTTTGTAATAAAATAAAAACGCAAGCTTGGTTCTTTTTATTTTACGGTTCCAAATAATAATCCGGGCGAATACCGAGAGCAATTTCATCCGCTTCGAGTTCTTCAGCAGGCACATTTCGCCCGACAACTAGAGCAGAATCGAAGCCTGCAATTTTCGCGCCATACACGTCTGTTCCAAGCGTATCTCCAATCATCAGCACGCGAGAGCCCACCGGAAGCGAAGCTTTGACACGCTCCCAAATCTGCGGGAAGGGCTTGCCCAAGTAATAGGTTTCACAGCCCTCGCCCCCATTCGCCTCACACATAGAATCACGACGCAAGCGTTCCGAGAGCGCACCCGAAACAGGCTCACGAGCCGTCACACCATTTTCATCAGGCACTTTCGGAGCCCATGCATCCGAATTCAGCACGAGAAGAATTGCACCCGGTTTCTGCAAAATTTTGACCGCGCGCGCATAAGTTTCTGGCGTGTCTTTCGCAGACGAAATTGCCACAATCGGCTCGGCAGGTTCTGCATCCATCGCAACTGCGGTAATTCCACAAGCTTTCAAAACATTCCTGCCCGATTCACGGCCGATGTAATAGACCTCGCGCAATTCAAGCGGTTTCGCAGCAGTTCCACCAGTGCATCCATTCACAATTCCGGCAGCCGCATTTGTCGCGACACCCGAACGCAACTGTTCCACGAGTTTCGGTAGCAAGCTTCCCGACGAAATCGTTTCTTCCGTCGAAAAGTCAAAGCCACGCTTTTCCGCAGCACGAGCCAAAACGCCGTCCACATCGGAAGCGGCATTTGTCACTAGGCGAAGGATTTTACCTGCACGGCGAAGCAACTGAAACCAATCCATTGCACCGGGGTAAACAAATCTATCACGATTGTAGAGGGTGCCGTAACCGTCAAAGCAAAAAACATCGTAGCGGTCCAGCAAATCCGCCATGTGAACATGGCGAGGGACTGCACAGGAATCGCTCTGGATCCTATCGGGCAGAGCCCTCCAGGATGACAATTCAGTTTTGCAAAGAAATGGAGATCCCGGAACTAGTCCGGGATGACATGTAAAGGAGCACGCCGTTTGCGATTCAATAATTTGCTTGTAGCGCAGGTAGATTTCAGTTTCGAATTTATCCATAGCGATTATGCGTCGCTACGGAGGATGCCGTAATCGCGACCTTCCACGGGAATCACAAGTTGCAACTTCGAAAGCGTCTTGATATGCTTTTCAAAGACGACCTTGAAATCTTCGCCAAGTTCTTCTTCGTCATCGTGATCGAGATTGTAGGCAACATAGCTGCCATCCGCAAAAATCGAGATGCAGCAATCCCACGTGATATCGCCTTCCTGCGGCTGTTCATCATCGGCACGGTCCTTGCTTTCGAGCATCAGAATCGGGCGCGGTGCAGGAATCGGTTCGGCATGGCCATTTTCAAAAATAAAGTAATTGCGGCTCACGAGTTCATGTTCAAGAGCCATCGTGCTCGGCACACGAGCAAATTCGCCACGCAAGCGGTTGATGTTTCCAAGGTCATCTTCGTACGGGTCCTGGAAATCTTCGGGCAACACAATCTGGTAGTAGTCAAACTTTTTACCGCTAGCGGCATAGTTGTCCTGCCAGGACTGAGGCGGTTCCGGGCGAATCGTCAAGAAGTCTTCAAAGGCATCCAGAATATCGTTCAAACGGGAAGTCCAAGGTTCGTCCTTCAACTTCTGCACGAGTTCCATAAAACTGTTCAGGCTTTCTTCGCCCGTGATAGACTTCAATTCTTCTTCGTTTTCTGCCATATCAGACCTCTAATTTTTACTGTACAAATGTAGAAAAAAGACAAGCGCCGCGACTCTCGCCGCAGCCTACCATTCTTCCACGGTTTTCACCGTGAGGCTCATGGCGATGTCTTTCTCGTAGTACGCAGGCTCGTTGATGAATATCGGGTAGACCGAGCGACCGTCCGGTTCGCCCTCGAACAAGATGTCCTTGCCATCAAACGTGCGGAAAAGTTTGTCGCCTTGTCTGAGTTCGCGGTAATCGTGACCATCCAATTCCGGGTGGATCATCGCCTGTATGGCGCCACCGCCCTGCGGCTTCGGGTATCCCAAGTCTCGCAGCTGCGTATAAACTTCAACCTTAATCGGAGCGCGCTTTTGCAACTCTCCACGGTTCCATTCCTCAGCAAGTTCCAAATAACGTTTCACAAGCTTTTCGGAACGTTCAAAAATAGCGGCATTCAGCGTTCCATGCTGCTGCGGGCCAATTTCAATGCAAACGTCCGCCTTGGCGACCGTTCCAAAATACGGTGAAGCGCTACGTTCTTCGGGCTGGTAATAAATCCAGGCGTCCTCGAATTCTTGCGTGAGCACAGCCGAAGCCTTCATCGTAAACGGATCACGAGTCGAAAGAATCAGACAATAGCCCATATTCGAGCCCGTGTTGTGCACGTCCAAAATCAAGTCGGTGCGCGTATTTTCGCCCTTGGGCCCGTAAATCTTATTGAGTTCACGAGCGCGGCGGAATTCGTACGGCGCAGGTTCCACAGACATATCCAAGCAAGCCTGAGCAAATGCGCGATTCAAATCATGGTCACGGTAACGGCGATTGAGGCGAACCGCCTCCGGATTTGCAAGCACAACATCAACCGTTGCCGATTTACAAAGCGTATTATAACATTCAGGATGAGCCTTCCACTTTTCGACCAGGCTCACGCCCGTGCGTTCGTTGCCATGCGTTCCACCGGCAACGACAATTGTGTTGATTTTACTCATAAATCATCCTTATTTCTTTTCATCCTTTTTCTTGAGCCAGGAGCCACAAAGATACATCGAGAAGATAACACTTGTCACGAGGAACATGAAGATTCCCATGCAAGCGAGGTGCCCAATGCCCTGCAAGCCGCGGTGCGTCGTAAAGAGGAAGCCGACAAAGCCGGCAATCGTCGTCATGGAGCTAGCCATCACGTTACGGCCCGTCGTATCAAAGAGCTGGCGAAGGTTCATCCCTTCATTGGATTTCGAGCACCAAGACGTAATAAAGTGGATTGTCGCATCGATGCCAATACCCAGCGTCATCGGAATCACAATCACATTGTAGATGCTGATTTTACCAAATTCAAAGAAGTACGTGAGCGCACCCAAAAGTCCAAGCGTGAGGAGCGCACCCATGCCAAACGAGACGCCACCAGCCAAGAACATCGAAGGCTTGCGGAACGAAACAATCAACGTGAGGAAAATGACAAGCACAATGACCGATGCCAAGTTAAAGCTATCCGCCTTCACCGACTCAATCACATCCGAAAGGATAAACTGCGACGAGAACGTGCGCAAGCGTTCGCCATCAAAGTTCCAGTTGCCATAGCGTTCCTGGAAGCGGTGCAACGCATGGGCATCCCAGCTCGGGAAGTCACCGTAAATAAAGCCAATCTTACCGTAAGAGCCATCCTTTTCGCGGAGCAAGTCGAGCGTCCATGCCGGAACATCTTCGGCGGCAAACGGCTTTTCAACTTGAGCAAGTTTGCGGAGCGTCGAGACGTTTGCGGAATCATCGCCTTCGGCCTTGTCAAAGACGCGCGCTTCCACCAAATCACGGATTTCTTCGATAACTTCAAGGCGCTTTTCCTGGGAATCCGCAGGCGGCACAAAGCTCTTGAGCGTGAGGAAGCTACCAAGCAGAGGATCCTTTTCGTCATGGAGTCGAATCATCAACGTGTCATAAAGTTTGTCAAGCAGTTCTGGCTTAGAGCCCATCACCGCCGCAGGCGTCGAAGTCACGGCACGATTCGTGGCGCGGGTTACCTTGGTTGAAATTTTCTGTTCAGCCGCAGGAACTACCTTATCCGTATGCACACGGCGAAGGTTCTTCAAGTTGTGTTCAAAATCCACATGCGGAGCAAACCAGAGCGCCACAGCGCCAAGCACAAAGCCAATCAGAGCGGCATGCTTGAAGAAACTGAAAATGCGCTGTTCGCTCCAGGAATCCGGCAAAAGCGACTTCTGCGGAGCCGCAGGAATACCGCCCATGCAAGCGACAAAGACCGGCAAAACGAGGACAGACGTCATCATACTGAAGAGAACACCCATCGATGCCACAATGCCGAATTCATAGAATCCGCGGAAGTGCGCAACCAAAAGTGTAAGGAACGCGGCAATCGTCGTGAAACTTGCCAAGATAAACGGCTTGAGCATCTTGCGCTGCGTTTCTTCGAGAACTTCTTCAAGAGAACTGTACTTGTTCAAAAGCTTCTGCGCATTGCCCAAAATGTGAATCGAGTAGTCAATGCCGATGCCCAAAATAATCGATGCCACAAACACAGTAAACGGATTCAACTTGCCATAGAAAAGTGCGGTAAAAGCAAGCGTCGGGAGGCAAGCGTAAAGCACAGAGCCGGTCACGAGAATCGGGCCCTTCACACTTCTGAAGAAGAATGCAGTCAAGAGGAAAATCAGGACAAGGCTAATGCCAAACGAGAAGATACTGTCGTTAGCAACTTCATCGACTTCCTTCAAGCCTTCGTAAGTGCCTTCCACCGTAAAGCGAGTCGGCACCGGATAATTCTTGCTGCGGAAATACGCCAAAAGTTCATCCGTCTTTGCAAGAATCTTCGTCACAAATTCATAGTCCGTCGAGGGCTTAATCAACTTTGCGTTTACGACGGCGTTAAAGAGAATCTTGCCTGTGCTATCGGGTTCCGGGCTACCGATCAAACGGTTTTTCATGTTTTCCGGGAGGTAAGCCTTCGGATTCCATTCCTTTTTACCGCTAACGGTATCGACTTTCGTTTCCTTTTTGAAGAATGCATCGAACGCGCTCACCGCTTCTTCGGGGAGACCGAGTTCCATCGGCAAATTGGCATCGAACCAGACGCGTTCTTTTTTCGGAGCCGCTTCACCGTTTGCAGAGCTCGCAGAATCCGTGGGACCATCACCGAGCAAGTCGACAACGAGCGGGCCATTCTTGCGGCCAATTTCAAGTTGCAAGTCTTCGAGGTTATCACGAATCTTTTCGAGGTGCTTGACCGGAAGGTATAAAAGCGCATTGTCCTTGAAGAACTGGTTGTCGTTATCCACCTGCGTCGAGACGAAATCGCCCTGCCAATTCTTGTGGATGTAAGCCTGAACAGAATCCTGCAAAGCAGCGGCTAGTTCTACGCTTTCGCTCTGGATAGCAATCATGAAGCGGTCGGTACTGCCGAAACGCTCGTACGATTCTTCAAGCGCCTTTACGCTCGGCGTATCTTCGGGCAAGAGGTGCGAAAGGTCGGCGTCGAGTTTTAACCCCGGCTTCACGAGAATCGGGAAAGCGAGGAGGAGCGCAAGAAGAAAGTAAAATGCTAAGGCCGCATACTTATGACGGCAAATGAGAGGGATATACCACTGCGAGAATTTTTCCGCAAACGATTTTTTTGTATTCATGCGTAGAAATATATTAATAATCTTACAACATACGCACATCGCCATCGGCAAATTCCGACGAACTGCCTAAAAACAGGACTAGTGGGGCAACATGTTGTCGTTGCGCAGAAGCGAACGCAGTAACTTGCTAGCTCCAACGGCACGCGATTTCCAATAAAGCGACAAGGAGTCCGAAACATGTTCGAAATTGCCGTTTTTGCCTTTATAGACTTCATCGGATTCGAGGCCACCCGTGAGCACGGAATCGCGGAACCCGAGATAGTAAGCGTTCTGCGTGTAGAATAGTGCAGGCTGCTCTGCTGAGCGTTTTTCGGTCAGCAAGTCATAACCCCAAAAATGGTTTGGAGCGCGGACCTGCGCCAAATCAAGAATCGTGGGGCCAATATCGAGCTGCGATGCCACATCTTCACGAATTTCAAGACCTTTAAACAGGTTCGTATCGGCCGAGAAAATTCCCATGAAAATTTGGGCGGCGGCAACGCCAAGCGGCTGCGGAACCTTGTAATCTATGGAATCGACAGGCGTATCGTGGTCGCCAAGAATCACGACAACCGTGCGGTCAAAATCAGGGCGTGCATAAAGAGCTTCAAAGAATCGACCCATTTGCTCGTCCGTATAACGTAATGCATTCTTGAAACGCACCATCGCGTCTTCGGGCTTCGAGGCGTAACTATCCGGGTAACCGTAGAACGGAATGTGGGTTGCAATCGTATTCGCCGCCAAGAACCAAGCGCTATCCGTTGGCATCGTCTTGAGCATTTCAATCGCCAAATCCATGCCTAAGCTGTCTGAAGTTCCCGGAATTTTCGGGTCTTCAATCACACGCCAGTTGTTGCCATAGAACTTTTCCACAAAGGGCAAAGTATGGTCAAACACCGGATTCGAAACCGTCATGTAAGCGCGATGGTAATTTGTCAGATATTCCTGGAAACCTTTGAAATGGTTCGAAGCATAGAACGCAGGCACATCGCGATTCGGGTGTGAAGGGAACCCGAGATAAGTCGAAGTTGTCCCGCGAACAGTCGGGTAGCTACCGCTATACGCATTCTTAAACCAGAGACCGCCTACATTTGCCATTTTCCACAAGTTCGGAGCAATCGTTGTATCGCCATCCAGCATCTGGTTCAGCACGCGACCCTTGTAAGATTCTCCAAAAATAAAGACGATGTTATACGGCCTTGTCGCCTTGTATTCATGTTGCGGAGCATTGCGGTAGCCAGGAAATTCCGCATCTGGGCGAGCCCCTGCGAAATCCGCCGGCAAAAATGCATCGAGATCACGGACAAGTTCATCCGTAATGGAATAGCCATCGCGGAAAAACTCAAAGGATTCAAGCCCAGCAATGTGCAACACAGGAGCTGTCAAAGTCCATTTTCCAAGCGTAAAGCGCCAATCGATTTGAAATGGGAAATTCGTTACACCACGCACACCAGCGATAAACAAAATCAAAGGAATCACAGAAAGTACCGCACCAGACGAAAGCATCGTGACAGCAATTCTCTTGTTCGGCTTTTGCGCAATTGCGACTTGAGCCATCGTCATGCGTCTTTGACGCACGGAATACGTCACACAAAACGCGATACCACCAGCTAAAATCAAGAACACTAGACCAATCCAAAGGAACGTCCCTATACCATCGCCTCCAAGCGTGGAAACCGTCGTTGCATCCGTAATGTTCGAAACATGGAAATAGGTGCGAATAAACGAATACGAAAGGCGCTGGTGGTTAAAGCGGAAAACCTCGTAATCAGCGATTGCAAAGAAAAAGTAAATGACATAAAATACGGCAAGCGCCCGCGGACTCTTCAGGAACGTGAAAATCGAAGACATCACGAGAATTGCGCCGTACGCCATGAAAATCTGCCAAATCGTCTTGCCCGCAAACATCTCGGACATCGAAAGCCCTAGCGGATCCGGCAAAGCGTAGAACAGGACGAGCATAATCGTTTGCAGCAAAAACGCCACAGACGTAATTAAGATAAACGGATTTTTAAAAAACTGTTTGATAATAGCACCCAGGAAATGATTTAATGGCATAAAATATATAAAATCCGCAAATTTCTGATTTTATTATGTAAACAACACGATATTAAATCGTATATTTGCATCAAAGTAAAAACAAAAGGATAACCATGTTTAAAAGCTTTATAAGAAAAGCAATTTTAGTTGCGACCCTATCTCTTATATCTAGCAACGTTTTTGCGCAGGATGCAGCGTACAAGAAAGAATTCAATAGAGCCATGGAACTTACTCATCCCGAAGAAACCATGAAACAAATGATAGCCCCTCAATACCAAAAGTTCGGGGAAATGGGATTGTTAAAGTTGGACGATGTCGATGCGGTCGTTGAAGAATGCATCAAAGTTATAATGCCCAAGTATAAAGAGGTTATGCTCAAGCTTTATGCCGAAAACTACACCCTTAATGAAGTCAAAGAAATGAACGCCTATCTAGCCACTCCCGTTGGACAGAAAGGGATTAAGCTAGCCCCTAAATTTGGAATCGCCGGCATGCAAGCCGTACAGGAACCGGAAATTGCAAAAAAAATTGAAGACATTCTTAAAAAGCACATCCAGATTAAGGAATAAGTTTTTTCGAAATTCCATTTTTGCACTAATGAGCACTAAAATTTTTCTTCGCGGAAAAATTTTACTACATTTCGAGCCATGAATCAAGAAACACCCGATACTACTCTAGGTTTATCTAACGTCAATCACCTAGAACGACTTTACGATGGTTGGTTCCTCGATTACGCCAGCTATGTGATTTTGGACCGTGCGGTCCCGTATTTTGAAGATGGCCTGAAGCCTGTTCAGCGCCGTATTTTGCATTCCATGTTCGAAAACCACGACGGACGCTACCAGAAGGTGGCAACAATCGTCGGTCGAACAATGGCCTACCACCCGCATGGTGACGCCTCCATCGGCGATGCTCTTGTGGGCCTCGGCCAGAAAAATTTGCTCATCGACACCCAGGGTAACTGGGGCAACCCCTACACGGGCGACCGCGCTGCAGCACCCCGTTATATCGAAGGCCGCCTCACGCCGTTCGCTGTCGATGTCGTGTTCAACCCCGAAACGACGGAATGGATCCCGAGTTACGATGGCCGTAGCGAAGAACCGGTCACGCTCCCGGTCAAGTTCCCGCTGCTTTTGGCTCAGGGCGTCGATGGTATCGCCGTCGGTCTCTCGACTTCCATCCTCCCCCACAACTTCCGCGAGCTCTGCGAGGCAAGCATCGCCTGCCTGCGCGGCAAGAAGTTTACGCTTTACCCGGACTTTTTCACGGGCGGCATCATCGACGTGTCGGACTACAACGACGGTCAACGCGGGGGCAAGGTCAAGGTCCGCGCGAAGATTGAAAAGGTCGATAACAAGACGCTCGCCATCCGCGAAATCCCGTACGGCACCACGACCGTGAGCTTGATCGAAAGCATTGTCAAGGCAAACGACAAGGGCAAAATCAAGATCAAGCACGTGGACGACAACACGAGCCAGGGCGTTGAAATTCTCGTGCACTTGCAGCCGGGGACGGACCCGCAAGTCGCCATCGATGCACTCTACGCCTTTACGGACTGCGAAAAGTCGCTCTCTCCGTGCACTTGCGTCATTATCGACAAGCACCCGAAATTTGTCGGTGTTTCTGACATCTTGAAGCTCAACACGGAACACACCGTGAAGCTTTTGGAATGGGAACTCGCCAACGAGCTCAAGCACCTCGAAGACAAGTGGCACATGACCACGCTCGAAAAAATCTTTATCGAGAAAGAAGTCTACGAGGTCATCAAGAAAGCAAAGGACCGTGAACAAATTATCCGCCTCGTTCGCGAAGGCCTCACGCCGTACCTCAAGCGTCTGCATCGTCAGACCGTTACGGACGAGGAAATCGGCAAGCTCATTGAAATTCCGATCCGCCGTATAAGCCATTACGACCGCGAAAAGGCCGACCAGCTTTTGCAGGAACTCGAAGAAAACATTGCAAAGTGCAAGTACAACCAGGAACACATTATCGATTACGCCGTAAACCACTTCAAGAACATCTTGAAGAAGTACGGCGAAGGCAAGGAACGCCGCACGCAGATTGCCGAATTCGGTAAGGTGAACGCCGTACACGTGGCACTTGCAAACCAGAAGCTTTACGTGAACCGCAAGGAAGGTTTCGTGGGCACGGGCATGAAGAAGGAAGAATACCTCTTCGACGTGTCGGAATACGATGACTTGATCGTATTCAAGGCCGACGGCAGCTTCAAGGTCGTGAAGGTCAGCGACAAGGACTTTGTCGGTAAGGATATCATTCTCGTCGAAAAGTTCAACAAGGACGACGAACGCCATATCTATAACGTCATCCACCAGGATGGCAAGGACGGCTACGCTTACATCAAGCGTTTCAACGTCGGCGGCGTGACTCGCGACAAGGATTACTACATGGGAAAGAACAAGCCCGGTAGCAAAATCCTTTACATGTCGAGCAACATGAACGGCGAAGCCGAAGTGGTCGAAGTCATCTTGAAGCCGCGTCCGCGCATCAAGCTGAACTTTGAAGTGGACTTTAGCGAAGTCGAAGTCAAGGGCCGTGGAGCCATTGGCAATATCGTTTCGAAGTACCCGGTCAAGACAGTCAAGAGACTCCGCAAGGGCGTTTCGACACTTGGCGCAAGAGTGCTTTACTTCGATGCTCCGAGCGGTATCGTCTCGACGCAGAAGAAGGGCGATTGCCTCGGTGAATTTGGTGAAAACGACAAGTTGCTCATCATCAAGCAAGATGGTAGCGCTCGTGTCCACACTATGGCAGACCCGATTCTCGTCGGTTCGAACATCAAGTACCTGCACAAGTACGACCCCACACAGGTCTTTACGGTGCTCTACTTCGAAGGCTCGAATTTCAACTACATGGTCAAACGCTTCAACCTTGAAGGCTGCCCCATGACGACGGAATTCAGCGTTGTTTCCGACCACAAGGACACGAAGCTCATCGAGCTCTTTGCAACTGATGACGCACGCGAACTGATGGAATACCAGGTCGGTCGCGAAGTCCAGAAGGAAGAACTCGACTTGACGGAAATTGCGGAAGTCAAGGGCTACAAGGCTCTCGGCAGCAAGTTCACCGCCAAGAAGATCAAGCGCGTGAGCCGCATTTCGCCGGCAGATCCGTTTAGCGACGGAAGCGGTGAAAGCGAAGGTTCTAACGAAGATCCGAGCTTGTTCTAAAAAGGACGCTCCGCTTCAATGTCATGCCCGCCGGAGCCTGTGCTGAGCGCAGTCGAAGTAAGCGGGCATCTCCTTTTTATAAGACGAGAAGGAGATTCCTTCCCCATACGCGGATCATGACTACTAAGCAGCATAGCTGCAAGTAGTCAAAGAGATTAAATCGGGAATGACAACGCAACGGGAATGACAATGTTAAGCAAGATTTGCGGCATCTCGCCGCATTTCAGCATTTAAAGAATATCTCTGTTAAGTAATTCGCCGTGGCTGAGTTCAAGACGGCGGAACGGGCTGTTCAAATAAAAATCTGGATTATGCGTAGCCATGAGGATGGTTGTTCCGCGGGCATTGATTTCCTTGAAAATGCAGAAGACTTCTTCAGCATTTTTTGGGTCCAAGTTACCGGTCGGTTCGTCCGCCAAAAGCAGATACGGGTTGTGCACCATCGCACGGGCAATCGCCACACGCTGCTGTTCACCGCCCGAAAGCGTGTAAGGCATTGCAAAGCGCTTTTGGCTAATGCCCACGAGCGCAAGCGCGTCAAAGACAGCCGCATTAATCTTGTTGCTCGGAGTCCCGACAATGCGGAGCGCAAGCGCCACATTCTCGAAAACATTGCGGTCCGGCAACAGCTTAAAGTCCTGGAAAATAATTCCCATCTTGCGGCGGAGCGCCTGGATTCTATCGTCCGGCGTGTTCTTGCTATCGTACAAGACGTTGTCCGAGAACTTGACCATCACCTGGCCGCCGCGTTCTTCGTCCGGGCGTTCATCCATGTAGATGAGTTTCAGCACCGTCGATTTTCCGGCGCCGGAATGCCCCGTCAAGAAAACAAACTCACCCTTATTAATACGGAAGGTGACGTTGTTCAACGCCTTCCAGTTGGCTTCGTAGGATTTCGTGACGTGGGTAAAATGAATCATATTATTCCGTCATTCTGATTTCGACGAGAACTTCCTTGCGCCACTTCTGGATGAGCTTCTGGAGCTTTTCATTTTCCAAGTGCGTTGCGGCCATAAGTTCAATCTTGCCGTAATCTTCTTCGAGCGTGAGTTCGCGCACCTGGCGGGAATCATCGAGACGGAACAAGTGGTAAGCGCCATCAATCATGACCGGTTCAGAAATTTCACCGACGTTCAAGTTCGCGACCGGGTCCACATAAGCAGGTTCCATTTCGTTACGCTGGAACCAGCCAAGCAAACCACCCTGGAAGTTGCTAGACTTATCTTCACTGAACGTTTTTGCAGCCTTGGCAAATTCTTCCTTCGACTTAATATTGTTGCGGAGGGAATCGGCGAGAGCCACCACCGCAGCGGAATCCTTTGCTGTCGGAATCGTGCGCAAGAGAATCTGTGCAGAACGAACGCCATCTTCCTTACGTCCAAGCACGCGGGCAATGTGCCAGCCTAAATCCGTCTTGACCGGAGTCGATGCATAATGACCATTCTTCAAGCGTTCAATAGCCTTTTCGAATGCAGGGTCCAAGAGACCGCGCTTAAAGTAACCGAGGTCGCCGCCCTTAGCCGCAGAGCTGTCCTGCGAATGACGCTGGGCCAAAAGTTCAAATTTGATACCGAGGTTGAGGCTATCGATCAACGTTTCGGCAAAGCGCTTCACAGAATCCACAATCATGGAATCCGGCTTAATCGGAAGCTGGATATGGCTCAACAAAACGCAGTTGAACTGGCGCGGGAGCGAGTCCTTGTAATCCTTGTAAAAGAGGTCCACTTCTTTCTTGGTCGGGTGGATCGTGCCCACGTGGAGCTGACGCACACGGGAAATTTCCATGTGGTTGCGAATCTGCTTACCGAGCTGTTCACGGTACTGAATCATCGAAAGACCGAGCTGAGCACGCACCGCCTTTTCGAGCGTCGCCATATCAATCTTCTGGCTTGCTGCAATGGACTGGAGATGAGCCGTCACGCGCTGGTCCACTTCATTTTCCGAAATCACAATCGAGTCGCGGTCAATGCGGCTGAGCAAAACCTTTTCTTCAATCATACGGTCCAGCACAGCTTCTTTCTGCTGCTGTTCCGTCATATTTGCCGCTTCGGGCGTTTCCTGGAACCTGTAGAGGTTGTTCATGAAATCCGAGCGCATAATCGGCTTGCCATCGACGACAGCCGCAATGCCTTCCATCAATACCGGTTCGGCAAAGCAAGCGACAGACAGAGCAAAAACTAAAGAGGCAATTCGATTACTGATCATTATTTTTCCTTTTCACTAAGAACATTCATCTTCGTAATTATAGGGATTCCGGTCTTCCATTCATCCTTGAGGCGCTTCACAACCGTATTCTGGTGTTCCACCCAGGCATGCATAGAAACATCGTCAATCACTTCATCAAGCGGACGCGCATCGGCAGAATCAAGCTTGTTAGTCACAACCGCAATCTTTGCAGCGCCATCGCAGACCTTCATCGGAGTAATACGGCCGACAACCGCACGGCGGATCGACGGAATCATGCACGGATCCGGAGTCTCATCAACACCGTCAAATTCTCTCATGCGCTTCACCAGGCGATGGTTAGGCGGAATCGATTCAAACTTGGTATTCTTGAATTCCTTGTAATACTGCACGGCAGATTTCCAATCGGCAAAGGACATAATCGCCCCCGAAACAGTCGTCTTTCCGTTCAAGTAAAGGTCCTGGTTCTTGTGGTAGAAGTCAATTTTTTCGACATCGCTCACAATCATCGTATCAAGGTAAGACTGCATGAAATAATCGGCGACAATCTTGCGCTTCGTGCGTTCAATCATGCGGATGAGCACAGAATCTTTCAGCGCACCGGCCTTCACAGCCTGCTGGTACACAAGTTCTTCATCAATCCAGCGTTGCAAAAAGAGGATGCGTTCACGATCGCCCCAGGAATCCCAATCAGGAGCGTACGTGTAAACCTCCGACTGGTGCAACTTGGAATCGCCCACGGTGACAATCACCGGGTCTTTCGTTTTACAGGCTGCAAGCATTACCAAACTGAATGCAAGCAATATACGGATAACGGATTTCATTGCGACAAATTTAGAAAATTCGCGCCCGCGAAAGTAGTTAAAGTCGTCCAAAACGGCCTTTCAACCTTGCTAAAGCGTCTTCTTCCACAATATCTTCGGCGTCATTACCCTTGCGTTTGTACTTGAGGATTTCAAAATCTTCAAGCATTGCCTTCGCTTGCAAGTAAAGTTCGGCAAATTCCGGGTCATCCGTTGGCGTGCGGTCGATTTTTCCGAGGAGTTCACGGGCATTTTTCAGTTCGTGGTCCTTGAGGTAACGCGCCTTGAGGTACGGGCGGAAATATTCGCGGAGGGTATTGGCCGAAAGTTCCGTGTTTTCGCGGGACACAGATTCACGAGATGCGTCAAACGGGAGTTCTATGTTGAAAAGTTCTGCAAGAACGCGCAGACGTTCAAACAAAGTAAGTTCTTTTTGGTACGCCGTATGGATCGCAATTATGGTTTTGTTTTTTAAGGTCGACTTGCCGTTTCCACTCCGCATTTCCACGCTGAAATCTTTAAGCAAATTCCAGTCCTTTACAAAAGCTTCAGCACTGATAAGGCCCGATTCGTATGTTGCACGCACAAGCGAGAGGCGAATTTCTTCATCTTCGCTACGGGTGTTTGCCGCAAGACTCTTGAAGTCGCGAATCTTTTTGCCACGTGAGAATTCTAGCCCTGTAAAGCGCACACAGCGAGTCGCATCAAGGCTATCAGCCGCAAGCGATTTTGCGACCCAAATCTTGAGAGCCGTTTCAAAGTTATCCGCAAAGACACCGCCCATTTCGAGCAAGTTCAAGCGGTCGGCAATGAGCTGTTTTTTCTCTTCGGAGAGTGAAGTCTTTTGCGATGCGGGATGCGCCGCAGTTTCGGGATGCGCAGCGGATTCAAGATGCGCGCCCTCAACACGCTTGCGGAAAGCTTGCCAAAAACGGGATTCATCCGACACCATCAACGCCGACTGCCCAAGACGCCAACCAAAGCGCATTCCTTCGAGCGGGAAGTCAATGCCAAACGTCACCAATGCCGGGCGAACCGCCAAGAACATGCGGTAAGAGCCCCATTCCGGAGAAATTTCGAGTTTATAAGGTTCCGGGAAACCAGGCTTTGAAACGACCAAATGCAGACGCAAATGATTTTCCTTGTCGGGATTCACCGTCGGAACGTCGATGCTAGCGCCGTTTGCACCCGAGCGGATTTCCTTTGTATTCGAAAGCACTTCGTAAAGCAACAAGAGTGGAGCTTTATGCGGGAAGTTGTCAAGTGCCGCAAAGAATTCATCGTCAATCGCGGTGCGTTTGGCTTCGAGCAATTTCTTGACGCTCTTGGGCATTTCGCGAATCACGGATTCAATCATCCATTCACGCCATTGCTGGATGCTCATCGCAAATTTTGCCGGAGAAATTTCAGTCAGCAAATCGTAAGGCAACGAGAGCGTAATGCCATCGCAATCGCGAGTGGCGTCAAAGACCATTTCACCTGTAACAACGCGCTCGCCAATGCGGAAATGCTCGATGGAACCGCCAAGAGTTGGGGCTGGAGCCGCATCTTTAGACTTGACTTGTGCGGGGCTCGGAATGACAATGCGATTGACACCTTTTTCATCACTTGTCCAAGAGGTTCCACTCGTGCCGCCATCCAACTGATCCAACCAATACTTTTCATCGAATTTCAAGAATTGGTCAGTGTGCTCGTAGATGTAGCTTTTGAGCGTCTTGATGGAATTGACGTTACCCGCAATTCGCGTGTAGTAACCCACAAGCGCATCTTCGCTCGGAGCAAGCCCGAACTGGCGTTTACGCGCTTCGAGAGCATGGAGATTTTCGACGACGCGGTCGTTGTGCTTCATGAAATCAAAAGGCCTAGCCACCTCGCCCATCACTACCGCTTCGCGCCAGAAAATCTGGGCGCAGTCTTCGGGATTCACGCGGGCGTAATCCACACGATGACCACGGCTAATCACAAGCCCTCTAAAGCTCACTTCTTCGACCGCTTCGACAAAGCCGCGTTCCTTATTCCACGTCGGTTCAAACCAGCGGCGTGTGCAGAACGGTTCTGCCACTTGCAAAATCCATTCCGGCTTGATTTCGGCAGCCTTCGTGAGGAACGTGCGGCTCGTTTCGCGCACTTCGGCACTGAAAAGCCATTCCACGCTCTTGGCGTACAAATCGCTACCCGGGAACACATGCGTTTCGCGACCGCTCACCAAACGGTAGCAGCCGTTTTCAATATCGCGGTGCGCAATCCCGCCCAAGAATCCGGAGAGGAGCGCAATGTGCAAATTGTCGCGATGGAACGAATCGAACGGACAAACTTTATTTTCAAACTTTACTTCGAGAATGCGGCTGAACTGTTCGTACAAATCCACCCATTCACGCAAGCGCAAAAAGTGCATGCTGTTCTTATCGCAGAACTTGCGGAGTTTGTTCCAAGTTTTGCCGTCCCAGTCCGTGCAGAACGCATTCCACATCGAAACGTAAACGAGGAAGTCGCTCTTGTGACCGCAGAATTTGCGGTGCAGCTGACGGATGCGAGTGCGTTCCGGTTCATCGTTCGGCACCACACGCGGATCCTGAATGCTAAGAGCCGAGCACACAATAAGCGCCGGCTGCAAAACGCCCAAATCGCGAGCGCGCAAAAGCACCGCCGAAAGCGACACGTCCATCGGGAGGCGCGTCATATCGCGGCCAAGCTTGGTCACATGACCGCTAGAATTGTCAGCCGTGAGTGCGCCAAGTTCAAATAACGTCTTGTAAGCGCCACGGAATGCCGAATGCGGAGGCGACTGCAAGAACGGGAAGTTTTCGAGTTCAAGTCCCAAACTGCGCAACTGCAAAACGACATTTGCCAAATTGCTACGGCGAATTTCTGGCTCCGTGAATTCATCGCGCTTTTCAAAATTCTCGGGAGAGTAAAGGCGAATGCACACGCCGGGCTTCACGCGCCCTGCGCGTCCAGTGCGCTGCCGCGCGCTGGCCTTCGAAATTTCTTCGACGGGAAGCCCCTGGATTCTCGCCTGCGCATTGTAGCGCGAGATTCGGGCCATACCCGTATCGACAACGTAAGCAATTCCCGGAATCGTAAGCGATGTTTCAGCAATGTTCGTCGCCAAGACCACTCGCGTCTTGCCCGTGTGCTTGAAAATGCGGCGTTGCTCGTCAGGGCTCATACGCCCGTAAAGCGGGAGCACATCAAAAGTCGCGGCATCTAGCTCATGTGCAAGTTCGCCTGCTAAATCCTGAATGTCGCGTTCCGTCGGCAAAAAGCAAAGCAAATGGTCGCGATGTCGCGTTTCCAAATCGAGAATCGCATCACGCGCTTCTTCGATTAAGCCAGAATCGCCCTTGCCCGAGATGTCACGGAGTGCGCTTGCCGAACCATAGTCCGAGAAAAAATACTCGACATCCACAGGGTACGTGCGGCCTTCGGCCTCCATCACGCAACTGTTGTCGTAAAATTCTTCAAAAAGTTTTGCGTCAAGCGTTGCCGATGCAACAATCAACTTGAAGTCCGGACGACGAGAAAGTACCGTCTTGAAAATGCCAAGCAAGATATCGATGTTCAACGAACGTTCGTGCGCTTCGTCAATCATGATGGCGTTGTACTGCCGGAACAAGCGGTCCTTGCGGAACTCCTGCAACAAGATACCATCCGTCATCACCTTGATGGGGGCTTCATTTGTACCTTGTTCCCAGAAACGGATTTTCGTCGAGACAAGTTCTTCGTCCTTGAGTTCTTCGCGCAAGCGGTCCGCAATGGAAATCGCCGCCAAACGCCGAGGTTCGGTAACGCCAATCTTAAACTTGACTGGATCCCGTTCGCCTTCGGCTCCAGGATGACGCGAACAAAACCATTCTAACAAGAACTTCGGTAGCTGCGTAGATTTGCCAGAACCGGTATCAGCCTTGACGATGATAACTTGATGTTTTTCTAAAAGCTCAAAAAACTCCTCCCGATGTTCAACAACGGGAAGCTCCGGGTACTCAATTTTCAAGTCGGTTAATTGCATTACGAGATAACAATTACTCTTTAATATGCCCGCACTTATCGCAGGTGAGTTTATAGCTGTTATCGGGATCTACGACCATCACGCCGTCACATTCCGGCACTTCGCACGGGAGTTCGCCCGGCATCACTTCTCTATAAGTCTTTTTTTCTTCCATAATAACCTGAATATAGAAATTCAAGGCCCTGCTCGCCCACGACAATATTTATTTTTCGGATATGGAAAACGCAAAGACAGTCAAGCAATCTCAAGTCGAAACCCGCGACATCGTTCACCCTTCCGACGTCAACGCCTACAATTTTGTATTCGGCGGACACCTGACATCGCTCCTCGACAAGGCAGCCTGCATTGCCGCCTGCACCCATTCCAGACGCAAAGTCACAACGGTCTCGATCGACAACGTGCGCTTTTTCAAACCCGCGACCGTCGGCACAATTCTCACCATCAAGGCATCCGTAAACCGCGCCTTCAACACCTCCATGGAAATCGGAGTGAAGGTCTTAGGAATCGACCCGCAAGTATCCTGGCAGCCCGAAGTCATCTGCCACGCTTATATGACATTTGTCGCCCTGGACGAAAACGGAAGACCGACCCCGATTCCCTCGATTATTCCCGAAACTGAAGACGAAATCCGCCGCTACGAAGAAGCCGGCATCCGCCGCGAAGCCAAGAAAAAACTGGCCGCATCTCTAGAAAACAAATAAATTCTACGTCTAAAAAAACACTGGATACACTTGAAAACATTTTCATCAAAAAGGCCCTTTGACGGGGCCTTCGTTGTTTCTAGATTTTTACACATGAAACAGATCGACGTCAAAGACCGTTCGCTCATTAGCCTTTCGTGGCCGCTAATCCTCACATTTGCCGTGAGCATGATCCAGCCCATGATGGACAGCTGGTTTTTGTCGCGCACTTCCGAAACCGCAGCCGCTGGCGTCGGCGCCATGCTCCCCATTCTCGGGGCTCTTTTCACCGCGCTCCACGCTTTTGCGCAATCCGGCGCAAGCATCGTCTCGCAATACATTGGCGCGAAACAGAACAGCCACGCCAGCAGCACGCAAACGATGGTTCTTTTCGGGAGCATCCTTCTCGGCATTGCGCTCACGCTCATCATTTATCCGCTTTCCGGGAACATTCCGCAATGGATGGGACTCACCGAAGAACCAGCTGTATTCGCCACGCAATTTTTAAGCGTTGTTTCGTTTGGGTTCGCCTTCCGCGCCTTGCAAACCATTTTGACCGCCCTCATCGCAACCCACGGCCTTACCATTTGGAACTTTGTCGGGAACACGCTCACGATTGCCACAAACGCGGCCTTGAATGTCGTGTTCCTCGAAGGACTTTTTGGACTTCCGAAAATGGGCGTTCACGGAGTCGCCCTCGCGACCGCACTTTCCTGGCTCATTTCTTCGGGCATCCTTTGGCTTGTGCTCAAGTTCAAAGTACACCACCACAGCAAAATTCGCGACTGGAAACGCACCCGTGTTCTTTTGCCCGACTGGATTCGCATCGGACTCCCCGCCGCAGCAGAACCCATCAGTTTCCAGCTATTCCAAGTGTTCATCACAGCAATGGTCGTCTACATCGGCACAACCGCAATGACCGCCCGCGTGTTCGCAGGGAACTTTGCCGCGCTTTCCGTCATTCTCGGAGTCGGCCTTGGCAGCGGAAACCAGATTCTCGTAGCACACCTCGTCGGTGCACATGACTACGTCAAAGCAAACCGCCGCGTTCACCAAACACTCGCCGTGGGCATCATCAGCGGATTCTTGCTATCCGTCGCAGTAGCACTCCTCGGCGAACACTTGCTCCGGCTCTACACCGACAATCCCGAAGTCCTCCGCCTCGGCAAAATCTGCCTCTGGTGCGACGTCGCCGTGCAACCCTTCAAAGCCGTAAACTTCATTGTCACCACATCGCTCCGCGCCGCAGGCGATTCCAAATTCCCGGCACTCGTGGGTAGCGGCATGATGTGGACACTAGGGCTTGCAACATCGCTTATCCTCGCATTTGTCGTTGGGCTCGGCCTCCCCGGCCTTTGGCTTGGCATGGCTGCCGACGAATTCTACCGCTCATTCGCCAACATTTGGCGCTGGAAGAGCGGCCGCTGGAAAAGCAAAGCGGTTGTTTAGAAAGCAAAAAGTCCGGCGGGAAAGCCAGACATCTATTATTCAAAGCACTTCGTCAATTTACGATTGGCCGAGAGAAGCCTTGATAGCGAGGATATCAGCTTCAGAAAGTTCAGTGAAATCGATAATCTTATCAATAGGTTCATTCTTCAACAACATTTTCTTTGCAATTTCGCGAGCTTTTTGATTGGCACCTTTTTCAAGACCCTGTTCGAGACCTTGTTCGAGACCTTGCTGCAAGCCGCTATCAATAGCCGCTTTATGGATTGCGTATTCGTCCCACTTGGCTTTCTGAGCTTCGTCAATCATCTTCTGTTCCTCTTTCGATAATTTAGCCAATTTCGCTGTTGAAAACAAGAGCTCGAACACCGTGTTTGCATACTGCTTGGGCATCTGCGTCATGTTTTTCATGTTTTTGAGGGCGTAAAGCGCCTTGTCGAGCGTCGTTTCGAGCTCGTCCAGTGGCTTATTGAACTTCGGAAGTTCCACAAACGCAAAATTGAGCGTATCACTGATGCAAGACCCGTTGATTTCGCGAAGTTTTGCCCGACGGATGTAGCGGTCATCGGCAAACACATTAAATTCCATGATCACAACTGTAACAACAGGATTCAATTCGTAATTGTACTTTTTGCCGCGTTGTCCCTGAGCAATGATTGTTTGCGAAGCATAATATATTGAACGGTTAACTATGTTTTCCTGAAAAAGAATCTGCACTTCAATGATGAACCTACGCTGTGCCGAATCAATGCAGTGCAAGTCAAAGATGGAGGTCCGATTTTCGTTAGATCCTTCGCTGTATTCCTTGTTGCGGGACTGCACATCGACAATCGGTGACGCTATTTCGCCATCAAGTACGGCGTTCAAAAGCGCTATCAAACATACTTTATTCTGCGTGTCGGGATTGAAGGCCTTCTTGAAAGTCCTATCGAGAAGAAGATCCGCGAAGACTCCAGCCCCTTTGTATTCTTCGAAAGTCTTTGCCTCGCCAATCATTTCACCATGGCTATTTTTCGTTTCGGCCACAATATTATTTTCCATATTTTTCCAGTTTTAAAACACCCGATAATGTCGGGTTCATAGACAGAAAAACGCTCCCCGTCCTTTATATTAACACGCTTTTTTGAGCGATTTGGTCCAATATTTTTTCAATAAGAATGAAATTTTACAATTGACTATACTATATGCAAAATATCCGGCATGAAAGCCGGACAATTTTTCTATTGACTATTGACCAATAGCTAAAAACCATTCTTTAAGTATAAATTAAATTCATTTAAACAAAAACTTAATAGACAAAAACTATAAATAGCAATATAATAAGAAAATTTCCAAATCAGCAAGCGACTTCTAAACCCAAAGCGAAGCGACCCCATAGGCAAACAGTGCCGACCCCACCCACAAAAATTTCTACATTTGGCGCATGCCGTTCTACTCCGACGAAATCATCCAAGAACTCAAGAACCAGGCGGATATCGCACTGGTCATTCAGCAGTTCTTGCCGCTCAAAAAAAGCGGGGTCAACAAATACGTCGGCGTGTGCCCATTCCACGATGACCACTCCCCATCCATGTCGGTAAATTCCACGCTGGGCATTTACAAGTGCTTTGCATGCGGTGCGGGTGGCGATGTTTTCAAGTTCATCCAAGAACACGAGAAACTCGACTTCAAGGGCGCTGTAGAATGGGTCGCAAACTTTGTGGGTTTTGCACTTCCGAACCTCGGCAACAACGTCAATACCGAAGTGCTCGAAGAACGCACTATGGTCCGCAAGTTGAACGAACTTGCCTGCGAATGGTTCGAGCAACAGCTCACGTTAAGCCCCAAAGCGTTGGAGTATTTGAACAAGCGTCATGTCTCGCCTGAGACGCGCAAGCAATTCCACATCGGCTACGCTCCAACAGGGCGAGAAGGCTTAATCGGCTATGCCGCCCGCAACGGGTTCTCGCCGCGTGATTGCGTCAAGGCAGGGCTTGCCGTCGAAAAAGAAAACGGCGGTATCGCAGACAAGTTCCGCGACCGCTTGATGATTGCCATCCAGAACCTTTCGGGAGTCGTTGTCGCATTTGGCGGTCGAGACCTGAGCGACCCCGCATCGCATAACGGAATAAAGCTAGCCAAGTACATGAACAGCCCGGAGACTGCACTTTACAGCAAGCGCGATATTCTCTTCGGACTGAACCACAGCCGAAACGCAATCTTACAGGAAAAAGCGGTCATTATCGTCGAAGGATATTTTGACCTCATCAGCCTTTACCAAAGCGGTGTGCAGAACGTCGTGGCCGCTTCGGGTACGGCGCTTACCGAGAATCACGCCAGCATTCTCGCCCGCTACGCAAAAACCGCTTACCTTGTATTTGACGGAGACGCCGCCGGGCAAAATGCCACGCGCCGCAGTCTCGAAATCGTACTGCCCAAAGGTCTTTCGCCAAAAGTTTTTGCGCTTTCGCGACCGGACGGCACCAAGATTGACCCGGACAACTTCGTAAACGAGCAAGGCCCGGACGCTTTCAGAAGAGCGCTCCGCACAGCCGAAGACTGGCTCAGCTATCTCGGGCGTACAATGCCGAACAACAGCCCCGAAGATCGAGCCGCATTCATCACGCAAGCAAAGACGCTCATCAAGAGCATCGAGAACCCGGAACTCCGCAATCAGTATTTGAAGCTCGTTTCCGAGCGTTACAGCACCACGCGTTCGCTCGCAGGCATCAAGGTGGCACACCCGAAACGCGAAAAATTGCCGGCAGCAGCCGAACAGCCCGCAGCGCCGCAAGTGAGCGTCCCGTGGGAACTGCTCTCGCCGATTGAAGTGCGTTTTGCGAATTTGTTATTCCGCAATCCCACGCTTCTCGACCGCGCCGCAGAATATTTCGACATGGACTTTGCCGCAAGCGGAATCCAAATTTTTGATTCTCCGCTCATCGATGAATTTATCCAGTCCATTCTCGCGCAATATGCAGAAACGGGCTCATTCTCGCCGAGAACCTTGTACGAATCGCTTTCGCCGCAGTTGCAGCTTTTCTTGGAGCAACTCCCCGACGAGACGTGGAAAACGCCGAACGAGATTCTGGAATTTTACGACACGGTTGCCGTGCTCACGCTCAACCTTTGCGACCGCTACAAAAAGCTCATCCCGCTTGATTCCGAAGCAGGCATGCGTCTCCGTATGCAGTTGAACAAGTTCACGCAGGGCATTCAAATTGTCGCCAAGAAGCGCAAGATTTCGGCCATTACGCCGGACGTTTTCGCCGAGCAGATAATCCAGAGCAAAACACCGCTCATCGAGCTTTACACAGAAATTAACGAGCTTGCAATGAACGGAGGGAACGGCGCGCAGTTCAACAACGCGCCAACATTCGCGCAACCCGCTGTACAACCAAGTTCGCCGCAGTTCGCAGCACCCGCCGCACAGCCCCCGGTGCAACCAAACGAAAAGCCCCCAGAGATGGAAGCCCCGCCTCCATTCGAAAGCGATGAGCAATTCGCATCGAGCGAACCTCCTGAAGATGTACCATACGACCCGAACGAAGACGAGCCCTACGTTCCCGACGATGACTTCGGAGCCATGGACGATTTCGGCTAAGCCCACAAGATTTTAAAATTAAAGAGGAAATATGTTATCCATCAAGAACCTTAAAGCAAGTATCGAAGACGGCACCCAAATCCTGAAAGGGATCAATCTTGAGGTCAAGCCGGGTGAAGTTCACGCCATCATGGGCCCGAACGGCTCCGGCAAAAGCACGCTCTCCAAAGTGATTGCAGGCCACCCCGCCTACCATGTCGATGGCGGCTCCGTAGAACTCGACGGCAAGAACTTGCTCGAAATGGAAATCAACGAACGCGCCAACTCCGGTCTCTTTATCAGCACGCAATACCCGACCGAAATTCCGGGCGTGAACAACGTCGAATTTTTGAAGATGGCGCTCAACAGCAAGCGAGCCTTCCTCGGCCAGCCCGAAATGAGCGACGAAGATTTCAAGAAGCTCTGCGAAGAAAAGATGGACTTGCTCGAAATGGACGAACGCTATCGTGAACGCGGCGTAAACGACGGCATGAGCGGTGGCGAAAAGAAGCGTAACGAAATCCTCCAGATGGCTATTCTCGACCCGAAGGTGAGCTTCCTCGACGAAACGGACTCCGGTCTCGACATTGACGCCCTCCGCATCGTGGCAAACGGCATCAATCACATCATGTCGCCCGAAAAGGCCGTGATTCTCGTGACGCATTACCAGCGCTTGCTGGACTACATCAAGCCCACTTACGTTCACGTGCTCCGTCACGGCAAAATCATCTTGAGCGGCGGCCCGGAACTTGCCCTCAAGCTCGAAGATCAAGGCTACGACTGGATTGAAGAAGCCAAGTAACTGCGAGGACGCATAATGAACGCTGAATTTATACAGAACTTGCCCACCGCGGAACAGGCGATAGCACGCCTCCGCGAACTCGGCATGCCCCGTCGCAATAACGAACTTTGGTCGTTCTTCCCGGTCGCCAAAATCCCAACACCGGAATTTATGGGCACAGATTTTGCAGCATCTCCCGCAGCAGCCCCAACGACTTCCCCGGCAGCAGCCCCGGCCAACCAAGAAACCGACTTTGCCGCCCTCCTCCCGATTGCAAACCAGGCCCGCCCCATGATTCGCGAAATCGTGCCCGGCGCAGCCGAAATGGCGATGCTCAAGTGCAACAACGACTTCGGTTACACAGTTCTTGACATCGGTAAAGGCGCCAAAGTGAGCCTCGAAATTCTCGACAACAAGGTTTCGCACGACATCGCCGCCGAACGTTTTGATATCAACGTTGGCGAAGATGCAGACGTCGAAATCTTCTTTGCAAATCCGGCTTGCGATTTGCCGCTCCGCTTTAGGCATTTCAACATCAACCAGGCCGCAGGTGCCAACGTTCGCTTTTCGAGCATCTGCAAGGACACTGCGATTGGCCGCGTCAGCGTCGAATGCCACCTCAAAGGCGAAGGCGCCAACTTCGATTATCGCAGCCTCCACGTTCTCGATGGCGAAGCCTCGCAGCACAGCCGCCTCACAATTTACCACGAAGCCCCACGCACCACAAGCACACAGCTTGCTCGCAACTTGCTTTCTGGTTCTGCACGTGTGAGCTACGACGGAAGCGTCATCGTCGGTTACGACTGCACAGGAGTCAACTCCAGCCAACTCGTGAATACAATCCTCTTGAGCGAAGATGCAAGTGTCTCCGTGAAGCCCGTCCTCAAGATTTATCACGATGACGTGGAATGCACGCACGGCAACACCGTCGGCGAACTCGATGCAGAACAGATGTTCTACCTCGTGAGCCGCGGCATCCCGAAAAAGGCAGCCCAGGAAATGCTCATGCGTTCGTTCGCACAAGAGACTTTCCTACCGCTCCCCGACAGCCCCGCGAAAAAGCGACTGATGAGCAGTCTTTAGACGAGAGGGAGATTCCCGCTCGGAGGCGGGAATGACAATACTATAAAAAGGCGACTTCGGTCGCCTTATTTTATTTTTAACAGATAAGATTTTTTTATATTCTTCTATATGAAAAAACTTATCCTTATCATTACTTTGGGAGCACTAAACGCATTCGCTATCGATTGCCTTCGTTCTACCTTTGACATTTTCATCAAAGACTACCCAACATCCACCGAGCCTACAATATTGAATTACAAGAACTTTCTTGTAGATAGCATTTACTCCCAACAAGGATACTCTAGCCAACCCCAAAAGTACGAAAACTATAAGTATTACTATACAGGCTCTTACGTTGACAGTGCTAGGGTTTACACCAAGAAAAAAGGCTCTGACGATTGGGAAATCAAAGTCCAAGATCACGAGTCCCTTAACTATGGAGCTCTCGATGTCAAGATTACCATTACGCAAGAGGGAGATTTCAAAATAATCCGCAAAGAAGGCAAGGGCAATCCACCCATCATTGAATATGTGGTTTACGAAGATAAGGACTCCGTCTTCTATGTCAAGTCTTATGTTGAAAAAAACGGGGAAAAAACCGACTCTTATCTATACAATTACTATATAAGTAATGATACATTATACCAATTCAACGATGGAAAGAATACATTCATCGTTCAAGACTCAACAAACGAAAACAAATGCTACGAATACGGTTCATCAACCGAAAGTGATTTCCAAGTCTCTTACGAATACGAAATGAGAGGCGACACGCTTACCGCCACCGAAAAAAAACACGGGGACAACCAAAGGACAATCACCATATTCCTTGTTCCCAGTGAAAAATACTCTAGCACCGTTTCTAGCCCCATTACTTCCGCAACACGACGCCTCAAATTGAATCCGGCAAAATCGCGAGACTTCGATTTGCTCGGCCGCCCCGCCAAGAACAAGCACATTTTTATAATCAAGCGCTAAAGAAAAATAATGGATCCCCGACGCTTCGCTTCGAGGATGACAAATTGGGACAAAAAAAATCCGCCGGACGTATCCGACGGATTTTTCCATTGCTGTGAGAACTCTCATTACCTTTCATTCCCGAAAGCGGCTTCAGCCACGAATGAACTCAACAGCAATGGACCACACACCCCAAACATCCCAAACACCCTAATTTTTCCCTTCTTCCTTTTGTACCAGTGGGCTACCACCGGCACATTTATAAATGTATACGAGAAATCAAGGGCGCGCTAAAAATATTTTCAAAAGCAACATCCAAACAAGAAAGTTCCAAGTCGGAATATTTCTCAAGGGGGGGGGCGCGGTGGCGGATATAAAAAAAATCCCGCGAAAAGCGGGAAATTTAAAGGTTTTACATGATGTTCACAAGGAACAATAGAGCGGAGCCGCTAAAGGCAACCACAAAATTTACGACGAATTCCTCAAAAGCAGTCCGCTTCGGGTCTTCATCAGTGTATTGATTTTCTTCCCAGTATCCCATTCTCATCTCGTAAACCGTAGGATTCTCCTACGAAGCTTAATTTAACTTTTTTTTTCAAAAATCAAAAGACTTTTTTAAAAAATTATTTACGATATTTCAGAAAATTTGAGCAAAGTCACCTAATAAATCCGTACAAAATTTACATATTTCGTACGAACTCATTACTTACGTTCTTCAATCTTCTTGATGGGTTCGTCCATCATGCGTTCTGCAATGACTTCCGGAGTTTCTTCAGCCACGGCAGCGTTCGATTCTTCCGGCATCCACGGCTTGTCGAGGCTCTTTTCCCAAGACACGGTCGGAGCCTTCTGTTCTTCCTGGGAGGCATCCACAATCGGGAGGCCAAGAAGTTCGCGGGCGCGGTTGAGGGCCGCATCAATGTTACCGAGAGCGTTTTCTTCGCCAAGCTGGGCAAGCACACCGGCACGGGTCAAAGCCACCACCGGCTGGGCATGCACGCCACTCAAGAGGAGCTGCGTACCTTCGCTCTTGCAACGCTTAAGCAAGTCTTCAATCATGTTGATACCGGCAGCGTCAATGCTAGAGACGCTACGCATGCGCAAAATCAAGATCTTCGGCTTTTCGGAAATGCGGTTCATCGTTTCCTTGAACTTGTCCACCGCACCAAAGAAGAGCGAACCGGCAAGTTCGTACACAAGCACACCCTTCGGCACCTGGCGGCCGAGAGTATTGCGGGCGGCTTCGTCATCGTCATCCTTCAAGGCAGAAGAAACCGCTTCAACTTCGGCCACATCGCTCATGCGCTTGATGAAGAGCACGGCAGCAAGGAGCACGCCCACTTCGATAGCGACCGTAAGGTCGATAATCACCGTGAGGAAGAAGGCAACAAGCATCACCGTCACGTCGCTCTTCGGGGCCTTGAACATCTTGATCACGCTGCGGTAACCGCACATATTGAAAGCGACCTGGAAAAGCACGGCAGCAAGGGCGGCCATCGGGATCATTTCGGCATACTTGCCAAGCACGAGCATGATAAGCAATAGAACGACAGCGTGAACAAGGCCAGAAATCGGGCTCACGGCACCGTTACGGATGTTCGTTGCGGTACGGGCAATAGCACCCGTTGCCGGGATACCGCCAAAAATCGGGCTCAAGATGTTAGCCACACCCTGGCCGAAAAGTTCCGTATTAGAGCGGTGCTTTGTACTCGTCATACCGTCAGCCACCACTGCAGAAAGGAGCGATTCGATAGCGCCAAGCATGGCAATCGTAAGTGCCGGCTGGAACACCTTTTGCATCATTTCGAGGCTGATATTCGGGAGGTGCGGCACCGGGAATCCGCTCGGGATGTGGTTTTTCATGCCAATCGTCACCACGCCGTGACCGTTCACCGGATCATCCCAGCCGAGGACCTTTACCATCACCGTCGCCACAATAATCGCAATGAGGGAACCCGGAACCTTCGTGGTAATCTTCGGCCACAAGATGCAGACCGCGAGAGCGACAACGCCCACAATCACGGAATAGACATTCATGGAACCGAAAGAAGAAACGTAAAGCTTGATTTTGCCCACAGCATCAGCCGGGTCAGCGCCTGCAAACGTAAGGCCGAAGAAGTTCGGCACCTGTCCAAGCGCAATAATAATAGCGATACCCGCCGTAAATCCGACCGTCACCGGATACGGGATGAACTTGATAATCGCACCAAACTTAGCAAGACCGAAAATGACGAGGAAGATACCGGCCAAGAGCGTTGCCGAAGCAAGGCCATCATAACCGTACTGGCTTACAATGCCGTAGACAATCACGATGAATGCGCCCGTCGGGCCGCCAATCTGGAAGCGGGAACCGCCCAACAGCGAGATGATGAAGCCAGCGATAATGGCCGTGTAAAGGCCCTGTTCCGGACCCACGCCAGAAGCGATAGCAAATGCAATCGCCAAGGGGAGAGCCAAAATGCCGACAATCAAGCCCGACATCAAGTCGCTAGTGAAATCCTTGCGAGTGTAGCCGCGCTTAATGCTACGAACGATTTCCGGGGTGATTGTCGAAACGACGCCTGTCAAATACTGCTTGACGGATTCCTTGGCGTGAATATCAGACATTGAAGGTCTCCATATTAAATTCGAGACCCAAATTTAGGAATTTACCCCAATTTCGTTAAGGGGGGTAAGATTTTTTTATAAAATATATTTTACAGCAGTCCTCGATTTTTTCCGTTTTCCCTCTTTTTCGATAAAAAACATCCGAGGTCTTTGATTGACCTCGGATTATTTTTACTGTCATTGGCTTTTTTAATGCCTAGAGCATTAATTACTTTTGATCGATTTCCGCTTTAATCGCTAAGACATCAGCTTCAGAAAGCTTTGAAACGCGTACGACCTTTTCTACAGAATCACCTTCAATAAGCAAATCTTTTGCCACTTCGCGAGCCTTTTGATTACGGCCTCGATCAAGGGCGGCCTTGTTGATTGCATATTCATCCCATTTGGCTTTCTGCGCTTCATCAATCATTTTCTGTTCCTCTTTCGATAATTTAGCCAAATACGCACTCGAAAACAAGAGTTCAAATGCCGTATTGGCATACTGCTTGGGCATCTGCGTCATGTTTTTCATGTTCTTGAGCGCGTAAAGCCCCCTGTCTAGCGTTGTTTCAAGCTGGTCCAGAGGTTTGTTGAACTTCGGGAGTTCCTCAAAAGCGAAAGAAAGGACTTCGCTAACGCTAGCCCCATTGATTTCACGGAGCTTGGCACGGCGGATATAGCGGTCATCGACAAATACATTGAATTCCATAAAAACTACTGTAACAACAGGTTTCAGCTCATAATTGTACTTTTGTCCACGTTCGCCCTGCGCAATGACAGTCTGCGATGCGTAATAAATTGCACGGTTGACAATGTTTTCTTGCATAAGGAGCTGCACTTCGATAATAAAGCGTCGCTGTGCCGAATCGATGCAGTACAAGTCAAAGACTGTTGTCCGGTTTTCGTTCGACCCGTCATTGAATTCCTTGTCACGGGACTGCACGTCCACAATCGGCGATGATATTTCTCCTTCAAGCACAGCATTCAAGAGCGCAATCAGACAAACCTTGTTCTTAGTGTCGGGATTGAAGGCTTTCTTGAAAGTCCTGTCCGTAAGAAGGTCAGCAAAAACTCCTGCGCCTTTGTATTCCTCATAAGTTCTAGCCTCGCTAATAGTTTTACCCCAATGTGCTTCTACAATGTTATTATTGTTTTCCATATTTTTCCGTTGTTAAATTCCCGATAATGTCGGCTCATAGACGGAAAACAGCTCCCCGTCCTTTATATTAACACGCTTTTCGCGCCCGTTTGGCCCACATTTTTTGTGTAAAATTTTTGCGATTTATTATAATTTACCCAAAACACAAATTGAACATCTTGAACTTTATCTCAAGTAAAAATACATTATATGTATGAAAAAAATTTCCTTTATACTCATTCTTATTGCTTTGGGCGAAGCTATGGCTCAGTCCTGCAAAATCAGCAGCACTCCCAAAGGAATGCAGATTCAGAATGAATTGCCTACCGAAAACACAGACATGTCCTCATTCCCTAATTTGGGCAACACCGTAGATATTTCAGGCATTGTCGCTGAAGCGAATATTGACCTCAGTACGGATCCAATTTGCATGAAAGCAATTCCCGGTTGCAACGTTACCGTAAAATACACTCAAAGTGAATCCGCAAAAACAAGTCGCGGAGCTCGAGCAGTACTACACAATTTTAAAATTCATTCCGAAAAAGAAACCCTTATGTCAAAGGTCGCAGACTCAACATGGATTCTCTACCCAAGCGATCTTGAGTTAAATATCGGTGATACGCTTTACGTCAAAAACTACTCTGCATTATATTACAACGTATGGGACGAAAATACACATTGCGATTACGTTCCCAAGCTTTCTGCAGTAGGCGAATACACCGTTATTCAGGGGATTCAGACGCAAACAATTCATCGATTGCGCACCGCAAAAGATTCAAAGTCAAAGACGTTCAATCGAGACGCAAGCGGACGATTTTCGACAAACAACAATTGTCATATAATCAAATATTAATGGATACGCCCGCCTTCGCGGACATATCCATTTAAAGTTCAAAGCTCTAATTTCAGCTTGTTTTTACTACAGCAAGCCCTTCTTTGCGGAGCGCATAAGGTTCTTGACCTGCTTTTTGTCCATCGCAGGCACGTTTGCATCTTCGAAGCGCTTGGAACGCGGAGCACAATCTTCGCAGAGGTGCTTGACCACCGTCCCAAAACTTGCGGCTCCGTCGGACATGGACATTTCACGGGTGCGGTAAGAGCGCAGCAAGGCTTCCTTGTGGCACTTGTCGCAGATGCCCATCTTGGGGGCGGCAGGCTCGCGGGCGGTATTGCGTTTCTGCTTGTCCTTTTCGGAATCAATGGAGAACGCACGGCTCATGGCCGCATTTTTACTAGCAAAACGATTGTCAAAAAGACCCATAATTACATCTCCTTTAAATCTTCTACAAGTTTATCCTGCAAATATAGCGCTAAAAGCATGCAGCAAAGCGACGTGGCAGAGCCATCTTCCATAAAGAGGGAGCGCCCGAACTTGCCGCGTTCCATCTGCTTTTCCTTGAACGTCTCGGCAAATTCCGCAAAATCGAGAAGCTTTGTGCGGGGGGCATTCGCAGCGCAAAACTCACGAATCATAGTATTTAAATATTCCACCTCGCTTAATGCAATCGGGAACATTTCCGGGGGAATCGTGAGCAAAAAGAGTCGCGACTGCGTCTTGTTCACGAGTTCGTTCACGAGCGTTTCGTAAAGCGAGGCGATCGAGGCGCCATCGGTACCGCCGTGGTTCAGTTCACGCAGCCCAAGCCCCATGATAATGCGGCCGGCATTTTTACCAATGACATCGGAAGAAAGACGCGCTTTGATTTGCGATAACGAGACCGCAACAGGCACATTTACGGAAAACTGTATAGGTCGGCTAGGTTCCCGGCACAGCACGGCTTCCACAAAACGGTTCGCCGCTTCGCCCTTTGGCCCAAATAATTCATCGCCTATAACTAATACTCTGTTTTCCACATAAACAATCTATACTTTAGATTGCGTTTTGACCACAGAGATTTCCCAATAATTGCCTTTTTTTTCGCGAGAAAGCACTTTATGGCCATCGGCAATGAGCGATCCGGGCACATTTTCTATCGGGGAACCCTCATCGAGCCAGATTTTGAGCGTTCGGCCTGCCGGATAACCGGACATGACGATTCGCGAACGGACGGAATTGAGGGGGCATTTTACACCACGGAGATCCAAAAGGGAGGGAATTTCGCCCTGGAGGGTGGCAGGTAACGGCAAAATTTTCGCTTTTTCGCAGAAATCGGCGATTTCATCGGTGTAATTTTCGGGATTTTCTGCCCATTCCCCCACCGGGAACTCCGAAAGACCACAACATACTATTTTAGATAGAGCCTCTTCGGGGGTAAGGAGTGCCGATGTACCGCGACGGATCCATTCCACGCACGCATACATTAATAATTTACGTAAAGATTCTGTAAAACCTGCGGTTTCGCGGTTCGCATCTATCCAGCGAGCGATTGGAGATGTTAAATTTTTCTTGCGTTCATCTGCCATTTTTTGCATATTTCGCCATTGTAAAAAAGTCTAACCAAACCTATGTAAAAATACACTTTCCAAAGCAAAAAATGGGCCAAAATTCCTGAAAAATGTAGCAAAGGTCACATAGCGTTTCTATATTTGGCCCCAAGCATTCAATAAATGCAAAGGTTACAGTAGAATGAGTACTATACTACTATACGCAATGTTCGTCGTCTACGTTATCGCAGGCGTGGGATTGGTGATTTACGGGTTCAGTTGCTACTACAGCATCTACCTATTCCTCAAGAACAGCCGCAAGACGCGACTTTCAGACCGCAAAGCGATCTTGAAGTATTACCGCGAACATTCCATGGCAGACCTCCCGCAGGTCACGACCCAGCTCCCGGTTTTTAACGAAGCCAACTGCGTAGAACGACTCCTTGAAGCGGTCTGCGCCATCGACTATCCCAAGGACAAGCACGAAATCCAGGTCTTGGACGACTCCACGGACGAATGCTACGAAGTCACCAAGAAGAAAGTCGCTGAACTCGCCGCCCGCGGTTATGACATCAAGCTCATCCACCGCACGAACCGCAAGGACTTCAAGGCTGGCGCCCTCAAGGAAGGCATGGCTGTTGCAAAGGGTGAATTCCTCGCCATCTTCGATGCCGACTTCGTTCCTGAAAAAGACTTCCTCTTGAAGACCGTTCCGTACTTGGTCATGGATCCGCAGGTCGGCCTTGTCCAGGGCCGCTGGGGTCACTTGAACCGCACCGAATCCGGTCTTACGCTCGCCCAGTCTATCGGTATCGACGGCCACTTCGTGGTGGAACAGTCCGCACGTAGCTGGGGCAAGCTCTTCATGAACTTCAACGGTACCGCCGGTGTCTGGCGCAAGGACGCTATTTACGGCGGTGGCGGCTGGGAAGGCGATACGCTCACCGAAGACATGGACCTTTCTTACCGTTCCCAGCTTGCTGGTTGGAAGATGAAGTTTGTGTTCGACGTGATTGTTCCGGCCGAACTCCCGAACGACATCAACGCATTCAAGGCTCAGCAGTTCCGCTGGGCAAAGGGTTCCATCCAGACCGCTATCAAGATTTTGCCGAAGGTTTTGCGCTCCAAGGTTCCGTTCCGCGTGAAGATTGGCGCAATACTTCACACGACGCACTACTCGATCCACCCCTGCATGTTGTTCACCGCCCTCTGCGCTTGGCCATTGCTCGCCTTCTTTGAACCGGTCGGACACCTCCCCACTTGGGCATACACGGTTGGTTTCGCATTCATCTTCCTCGCCGCAATCGCTCCTTCTGTTCTTTACTTTGTTGCCCAGCGTTGCTCCGGCTACACCGGTTGGAAGATCCGCTTGCTCTCGCTCCCCATCTTGATGGCGCTCGGCGTTGGCATCGCAGTCAGCAACTCTCGCGCAGTGTTCGCCGCAGTTCTCGGTACAAAGGGCAGCTTCGTCCGTACCCCGAAGAACGGTGGCGCAAAGAAGAAGGCCAAGAGCCACTACGCACAGAAGTTCCCGTGGATGGCACTCCTCGAACTTATCGTCGGCGTCTACTGCATCTTCGGTTTGCTCGAATACATCAACGCCAGCAAGTACATCATTGGACCGTTCCTTGCCCTTTATGCAATCGGCTTCCTCTCGGTGAGCGTGCTTAGCTTTATGCATTACATCAGCAACATCTTCGAAGTTCGCAAGGCCATTAAGTGCTCCGAATGCGTCGAAGAACAGGCTACGAACTAAGTTAAAGTCCTGCAAGATGTGGCGAAATTCGCCAAACGCAATTCAAGAAGTCCCGCAAACGCGGGGCTTTTTTTGTTGGTGTTTTGGGGCTCTAGAAACGCGCACGAATGGCGCCACGGGATGCACGAGATTCGCCCGAGGTAGTGTCGCAAGGCGGGAGGCCACGCACAAAGCGGGTGCGGCAGCGGAGTTCTTTGACTTTTTCCGAGACGAACTGTTCGTAATGGAGGCTTGTTTCGAGAACGCCGTGATGGAACATCGAATAAACGTTCAACGAGACGGTCGTGAGGAGCGCGGCAACCGTTATGGCGACAAGCATTTCCAAGAGCGTAAAGCCGTGTCGAGAAGATTTAGGCAGAGCTAGATTCATTCGCAAAGAAAAGCGCCTCCGATTCTCACCGACAACGCACCAAGCGTTTGAGAGAATAATGTTCACGTTCCACAACCGCCCACGCTAAATGCGGGTTACCAGGAACACGAATCAGGCGAACCGACAAAGAGTCCGCGCAATCCGGGCGGTTCGCAACCAACGATTCCATCGAAGATAGCACGTCATAGAATTCCTCCAAGCGCTTCCGCTCCCCCGCCACTTCGCGATTGAAGAAGTTCCAACCGCCAAGGAGCGCCGTTGTTCCAACGAGAAAAACCGTAAGCGCCACGCAAACTTCGGGCAAAGTAAAGCCTTGACGAGAACAAGTCACAAGCGCCTCCGGGAAAACACAACATTGCGAGTGTCCATACAAAATGGCAAAAGCGCCTGAGTTGAATCGAGAAGCTTTGCCGAAGAATCACGTTCAACAGTTCCAGACGGCGCAATCGCCAAGCCTTCAAACACAGACTTTTCAAGGAGCGACAAGCGGTTCTCGCGATAGCCGACCGCAAGAGCCACGCTCGGGAAATTCATTTGTGCATGGTCTGAAATTTCAATATTCAGTTTCGAGAGGAGCGCACCCGCCATCGAGACATTTCCCGAGACAGACACTCCCGCAAGCCCAAAAATTTCAGCAAAGTCCGCGGTCACATTTCCCTGAACGCTCACTGAGCCGGTCGCATAAATCCGAAGCGTATCAAAGTGAACATTCCCGCGAATCTTGACATCGCCCTCGACATTCGCCATAAAAGAACGGATCAACTTTTGCGAACTTCGCTGATTTTCAAAAACACTGTCAAAAGCACGGGATTCGCCAAGATCCAACTTCAAATCGCCTACGCTCACGTTTATCGCCATCGTGCGTTCTGCAGAAAGCCCATCCGAAGAATCGAGCTTAAAAAAGCGACGATTCCCTGACAAATTTTTTAAGCCCGCTGAATGCAAAATGCGTTCATGCAAATTCTGCTCCAGCACTACGGCACAACGCGCCCATTCCGAAGTCGAGAATCGCCCGTATTCAAGCCCCAGCATGAACTGGAATTTATTACGAACACGCCATTCGGTCCACGGTCCAAGAATCCGAGATTCAACAATCGGAAGCTCCGCAAAATAGCCATCCGGAAAGCCATTCAGTTTCGCGAGCACCGCCGATTCCGCAAGGTACATTTCCTGTGTTTCTTTTGCAACAAGCGATACGTTTCGGCGGAGCGTCCCCGGCATTTTAAGCATTGCAGTCACGAGAATCGAAAGCACAAGTAACAAGCCCAACACAAGCGGAAGAACGTTACCGCATTTTGAGCGCATAACGAACCTCCTTACGACCACAACGCATCACAACATCGTTCATTCCAATTCGCTTCACGCGATATCGAGAAAGCGAATCACCGACCGAAAGCGTTTTCGTCTCACCTGCAGATGTTTTCACGAGCGCCACTCGCCCGCCCACAATTCCAAGTAAATTGATTTCCGACGAATCGCAGGCGCCACGAGAAGAGAGCCCTGCCCTTCCGAGAGTCCATTTGGCAGGGAGCAAATCGCGATGCCCTTCCGCCCACGCAAGCATTTCTAAATCACGAGCCGCAGGCTGACTCAATTCTACAGGCGCAACGTCTACAAACGAATTGCGCAATTCGTCATCAAAAAATTTTGCACATAACAAATTCAAAGAACCGCCACACATTGCAAAAACACTCGCACAAAAAACAAGCAAAGCCACAGAGCTCATCACCCATCGACGCAGTTCACAAGGTTTCATCGAATCGCACTCATCTAAATCCTTGCCACGCCAAAACGGATCACGCACAGCAACTTGAAAGAGATCTTTCACATGCAGCGATTCCTCGACAGTCCCAACTTTCTCACAGCAAACAACAAACTCCCCCACGTCATTCATTTTCGCAAACAGTTCATCGGCTTTCAAGAATTCCTTAAAGCGCGCTACACGTTCCCGACAAGCGTCATCAAACACTTCTCCGTAGCCATACTCTTCTGACCAATGGCATAAACGGCCTTCCATAAAAACGAGGATGTACAGGCAATGTCCCCAAAACGCGACAAACAACAAATTTCCATTTTCCACGCAGTTATTATCAAACACAACACATTCGCCGCCACACTCCGCGCACGCTTCATCACACTTCAAGCAATTCACACCATCCCGTTCGCCTCGCAGTACTTTATCAGCAATTGCATACAACGCAATTTGTTTTGGCAAGCAACGGTCAAACGTTTTTCGGTAATTTTCCAACGGTTCATCCGCCACCGCCACGAGATAGCGATGTTTGCGTCCATCCGACGCATTGAACGAGACCAGCGGCCAAAAGAAAACCGCGCACTCGCCATCTGCAAAACCGGCATTAAACACTTCTCTAAAATTTTCATCAAATCGCTTGCGCAATTCCGTTTCCGTAGGCATCCCGTCAAATGCTGTCGTCACTTCCCACGTCATCATCCGAGCCGCGACAGGCGCGACTTTTTTCGCCCACCCAATCATTCCTTCGTCTCCACACTCGGCGTGATAAAAATGGCGAGTTCACTTTCGTCCTCTTCTTCGGAGGTGTAACTGAACAGACGCCCCAGCAAAGGAATACTCCCCAAGAACGGCACCGCCGAGCGCACCTCCGTCTTGTTCTTGCGAATAAGCCCACCCAAGCACAAAGTCTCGCCATCGCGCAACACCACTGTTGTCTTCATGTTCCGAGAACTGATGTCTCGCGGCCCATCGCCAGTGCTCCTGCCCGCCGTCTTGATTTCCGGCGACACAGACAACGTTATCAAACCGTTTTGCGTCATCGTTGGAGTGAGTTCCAATGAAATACCATCGTTAAACGAACGATAATCCGTAATCGGGTAGCCATCTGCAGAAACTTGACTGACAAGATAATAGACCGTATTCGTCACGTTAAGTTCCGCCTTGTTGCCGTTCAACGTTGTCACGCGCGGTCGCGCAAGCACCTTTGCCTCGTTGTTCTCTTCCATCGACGAAAGCTCCAGCTCAAAGCGATCCGGCAAGATTCCAATTTTTCCGAACGCCCCCGATTTCGAAATATCCTTGCCCAAGAAATCAAAGAACCCGCGCGCCTGAATATCGCGCTCACCCACATTCCGCGTTGCCCCGCTCCGCACACCAATCGCAAAACTACGCCCCTTGCGGAACTCCACAATCACGCACGCAAGCGTCACCTGCATTTGAGGCACATCGACCATTTTCAAAAGCTCCTCAGCACGCGCAATCGCCCGCGGTGAGCCACCAAGCACAAGCGCATTCTGCTCACGATATTCCGAGACATTCAGTTCCGAGCCTTTCATAAACTTTGAAAGTTGCGACATTGCCTTCTCGGGCGAAACATGTTTTAGCGGGAATACCTGTACATCGGCAAGCGCTTTCGCCCCTTCTTCCGAGACCCAAAGCGACGACGAATCTAGCCGAAACGTGAACGCACTTCCGCGAAAAAGTGACGCTAAAAGTTCCGGCAACGAAACATCCTTGAACGACATCTGCACTGTTTCATTCAAGTCGCCATAAACCGCCAAATTGAGCCCCGCCTCTTCTGCAATTGCCTTAAGCACGGCCTTGAGCGAAGCCGATTGCAAATCCACCGAATAAAGGTCTCCCGCACGTTCCACAGAAACTTCCGCACCATCCGGCGAACCGTTCAATGCATTCCCCGTTTTCGCACGCGAAACCCGCAAACACCCACGCTCCCCGCGTACCTTGAACCCGTTCGATTCCATCAACACGCGAAACGCCATTTCTGGAACCATTCGCCTCAGATTTCCACTCACCACGCCATCCACGTCATAATCCGCAAGCACATTCACGCACGTATTCAGGCCAAATTCCTTCACAAACTCGCGCACGTTCATGTTTTTCACGTCAATGACCACGCCAGAATCCGTGAGCGCAATCGTACCGTTCTGCACACGCGCCCGCCGAATATGGTACACACGCCCTTCCAACACCAAATCCAAGCCATGCGATGCACAAAGCGAAGTCAGCCCTTCGAAAAGGCTTACCCCCTCCAGGTGAAACGTCACGCGAACATCGCCCGCATCATCCGTCAAAATGGACGTTCCATACGCAAGCGAAAGCGTCCGCGCCACCTCCGAGAGCGCGACATCCACAAAATCAAGCGTAACCGCCCCCGATGAAGTCCGAACTGACTTTGGCTTTTCAACCGAACGCGCTCCCGCCACCGACGAAGACAACAACAATGTCAAAAGGGAAATTCCCAAGATCCTTAGAAGCACACGATTCTCCTAAAATGCGCATGCCCGCTTTTTCAATGCGAACGCCTCTGGCGTTACAATTGCGGCCCCTGCCCGGGATAATATTTAAGGATCTAAGAAATGATATAATAAGTTGCGAACTAATGTATAAAAAAGCAATTAGAAAAACAAGACGTCTAAAGGGGAATAAAATTTTCGGAACTTTTATCCCCACTGAGGCGAATTACCTCGTTTTTTTATGGGTTTTAAGACCAGCAAAAAGGACTTTTCGGACAAAAACATCGAAATTTACGCAATTTCGCCACATTTTCAAAATTGGCACGGTTCTTGCTAAATACAGGGTGGAAACAAAAAAATCCACCCACAACCATAGGAAGAATCATGAAAACAAAATTCATCGCAATCCTCACAATCTCTACGCTTGCCTTTTTTGCCAATGCATCTGCCAAGAGCGATGCCTCTGACATGAAGAGCGTCAAGGCCGAAATCACCGCTGAAATTTCGGAAGAAGTCCAAGCTGAAGTTGTCGACAAGATCGACTTCAAGAAGATGCGCGAAGAAAGCAAGGAAGCTCGCAAGGGTCTCCTTGACAAGATCAAGCTCGACAAGGACGAAGCCAAGGTAGAAGCTCCGAAGCCGCCGAAGCCGGAAATCGAACCGCCGACCCCGAAGACGGAAGAAGAACTCCAGGCCGAACGCGAAGCTCACAAGGCTGAACTCGAAGCCAAGAAGGCCGAACGTGAAGCTAAGAAGGCTGAAGAAGAAGCAAAGCGTGCTGAACGTGAAGAAACTTTGAAAGCTGAACGCGAAGCTAAGAAGGCCGAAATGGAAGCCAAGCGCGCCGAAGAAGAAGCTAAGCGTGCTGAACGCGAAGAAGCCCGCAAGGCCGAACGCGAAGCCAAGAAGGCCGAAATGGAAGCAAAGCGTGCTGAACTCGAAGCACAGCGCGCAGAACGCGAAGAAGCTTTGAAGGCTGAACGCGAAGCTCGCAAGGCTGAATTGGAAGCTAAGAAGGCTGAACTCGAAGCACAGCGTGCAGAACGTGAAGAAGCTTTGAAGGCCGAACGCGAAGCTAAGAAGGCCGAAATGGAAGCCAAGCGTGCCGAACTCGAAGCTCAGCGTGCAGAACGCGAAGAAGCTTTGAAGGCCGAACGTGAAGCTCGCAAGGCTGAAATCGAAGCCAAGAAGGCCGAAATCGAAGCACAGCGTGCAGAACGTGAAGCTTTGAAGGCTGAAAAGGAAACTGTAAAAGAAGAAAAGACCGTAGCACAGGTTGAATAAGGACTTTCCTCCTAAAAAACTGGGCGGCGGGAGCAACCGTCGCCCTCTTTTTTCCGAGTCTTTTCAAGGTTAACGCTATGAAAAACGCAAACAAAATTATTGCACTTTTGACCAGCTCGGTATTCGTGGCGGTTCCGTTTGCACAACCGGAATCCGATATCGCGACACCTGCAGGAAGGTCAGAAATAGCGCAGGACGCCCCTGACCTTGGACAGAAACAGAAAGAAGACTGGCAGCGCTTACGTGAAGAACGCAAGCAAGCACGGCAACAAATTCTCTCGGACATCAAGGCAAACGCCCAAGCCGAAATCAAGGATATCCAGCAAGACATCAACTTGCAAAAAACGAGCAACAACGCGCTAAACGAAAACAAGAATATCACGAAAGAAAATATTATCAACAAAGAAAAAGGGCAAATCGAAAAGAATCGCGACGAATGGGAAAAACAGCACCCAGAAAACCCGCCGTTCGATGTTCCTCGTCCAAACGAACACGTCCCTTTCCCTAAAGGTCCTAAATTTTAAGACCAAAGATTTGAATTTTACCAACCCACACAAAAGCGACGCCGAATGGCGCCGCTTTTTTCACAGACCGCAGTTACAAGAGATCCGCGGACATTTTATTTTAAAGGACATTCTCGCTTATCACCACGCTGGCGGCGGAGCGTAGAGGAAGCGACCGGCGCTGCAAAAGAACACGCAGCCATCGATATCGCTAGACTCGCCTTCGTTTTCGCAAGCGGTTCCGATTACAGGGCTTGCCTGGCAACGCAGAGACGGGCGGTCGCAATCGACTTCTTCACCGCATTCGTAATACTTGAAGCGTTCCACCCACTTGTTATTGACGCAGATGTAGTTTTCAATCCTGAAACTATTATTGGATTCCACGATGCGGAGGTCTCTGCTAGATTCGGAGCCATCGCAAGGTTCGCTCAGCCACTTGTCATTGCAGTATCTATCGATGCCATACTTGTTGCAAAGTTCGTATTCGCTATAGCCGCATTCAGGAGCAAGAGCGTTGCATACAGGAACCGCGCATCCATCCATTCCCGGTTCGCAATCCTTGACATTCAGAGACCAGTATCCCTGATCACACACAAATTCCTCACCTGTTTCGCAATCAAATGCAAATCTTTTTTCTACACCGCAAAAACCGCAACCAGGCCTATTATCATCGCATTTGACATCGGTGATGTGCTCGCAGATTTCATCGCCCATGCCGTACTCTCTCCACTTGCCGCCTTCGCACTTGTAATGGCCGTTGAATACGCCTTCTTTATAGCAAGCTTCGCAGTATTCGAGTTTACCTTGGGCGCAGAATTTATTGTTATCCGTCGCCTTGACTTCCCACGTTTCACCGTTGCAAACGTAAATGGCACCACTTCCGCAATCGGCAATTTCCTTGATGCCATCCGGTTGGCAGAGACGGTAGCCACAGCCACCCATCCCCGGCTTGCATTCATCCGGTTTGACATTCAAGCAAGTCACCAGTTGCCAATTGTTGTTTTGACATTCATAGTTTGCACCTGTCACGCAGTCAACAGCGGTGCGGCCGTTCTGATCCACGCAGTTACCCTTTTCGGTCATGCCATCGTAATCCGTGATGTGTCTGCAAGTTTCCACGTTTTTTTCTTCGCAGCAAACCGGTTCCTGAGTCCAAATCCCATTACAGTGGGTAGCCCAATGACCGTTCGGACAAACTTCAACAGAGCTAGAGCTCAACGGCTTTTGAGAAAACGAAGAACTGCTGTTTTTCACAGAAGAAGAACTGCTCACGCAGAATCGGGTCTCGCCAGATTCGCAAAGCTGTTCGACTGTGTAACCACACTCAGGAAGCAGTGCAGCACACTGCGAGCTGAGCGGGATATCGGATGAAGAGCTTACAGCAACCTCTGAACTAGAGGACTGCGGAGCAGGCTGTTCAACTGCCGAGGAAGTCCCACCGTTTCCAGCGTTGAAATCAGGACCGCTGAGAGTATCGTTATCGCATGCAACGACTGCAAAAGAGGTAGCCGCCACAACGGCAAGGCTCATCACCTTGACATAATGATTCTTTTTCATGATGTTTTCTCCTTAATTTATAATTTCACCCACTCATTACCCGTTTTAAGATTCGGGCAATTATCAGACAAATCCACATCAACTTTTATATGTTCCGCTTCGGCATGGCTATTGATTTCGCCACAATAGTAGAACAGGAACCTGGACATTTGAGTCAAAGACAGCGCCTTACATTCTCCCGCCGGAATATCAATCACCTTGATGGTATTCTCGGTAATTTCAGCAACGATATAGGCTGCAGTCAATCCATCGCTATACACATTGAACGTATAAAGTCCACAATTTTCGTCCAAAGTTTCGTTCTTTATCGCACTGATGATTTGAGGATACATCGCAAATGCCATCGGGAAGTATTCTTGCAACGCATCGACATTCTGCTTTACAATCTTGTGCGGCCAAGGCGTATCAAATTCGGTCGTCATCGGCGGATTCGGATTTTGCGGATCGCCATCTATGTTTAGATCAATCGATGTCGCCATGACGCCACTATCAAACGCATCCGATTCTTGATTGAGCAATTTCAAGTAATAATCCAACGAAATATCAGGCTTTGCCGTACCTTCATTTGGTTTTTCAGAACTGCTAGAATTATTATTCACATCAACACCAGTAGAAGAACTTGTGGCTCCAGGAGGCGTACTATTCGAGGACTCCGCATAAGAGCTACTTGATTTTGCAGAACTGCTCGAAATGGCGTGCGAGCTACTAGAAATTGTGCGCGAACTACTTGAAGCCACTCGTGAGCTACTCGACGATTTTGCAGAAGAACTAGACGATTCCTCTTCGGAGCTCGACGAAACTCTATAGGCAAATTCATTTGTTTCTTCGGACGTACCTGCAATTTTATCCGAAGAACACCCCGCAAAGAAGCTCAACGAAAAGATTACCGCGAGCGTTATAAGTTCATACAAACTACACTTCTTCATTTTCGTTCTCCTTCACGTTTTTCGTCAGGGGGAATAATTGCAAATTCAAGCGATAAACTTGTTCAATATTCTTTTCTTCAGCGGCGATGGCAATAATCTGGCGACGGCATTCATTCAGCACACATTCGATTTTACGGAAAGACTCGCGCGAAAGCCCCATGGTCACTCCACTAAAATTACGAATTTCCTTCGGGAGTTCAAGCGCCGAAGTCGCAAGCCTGGACATTTGGCGGAGCATATTTCTCATGGCAAGTCGCGTTGCATCCGTTGTGCCCTTGATCGAAGTTTCGGACTGGACAAAATTTTCATCTTCTTTTTTCAGGAGTCCCGATTTTGTGAGGAAATCGAGGGAATCGCGAACTTCCGCAGCAGAAATTTGCGGATAACACATCTTCGCCATTTCGCCAGGAGTGGCGCCCGGCATAATCGGGGCAAGTTCCCTGACAACCGAGTTGTGCCAAGTATCGTAGTACTTGAAAAACTCGCCTTCAATCGTACGGACTTTGTACGTCTTTGCGATGGAAAGCATTTCTTCGTAGGCGGCTTTTTTACTTTCTTCTGTTTCCGCCTGGCCAAACTTGACCATCGCCCTGAAATAATCCATCTCGAAACCAGCAAGTTCCATGGCAGCACCCGTGCGTTCTACACCGATACGGCTCAACTTGCTTTTACCGTCGCAAACGACCTTCATGTACGAGGGTGAACTGAATCCTGCGTTCTTGGAGAATTCTCTCCAGGAGAACGCGGAACAGCGCTTGCGTTCCTCGTAGTAATCACGCATAAACATGCGGAAATCGGTATATTCGACGATCGGTTTCATATTAAAAAATATAAAACCGTAATTTTCCAAAATCAAGTCTTTTTATGCTACAAAATTAAAGATTTTTGCAAAATTTAAGCATTTTTCTAAAAATTTCGCACAAAAATTTTGCATATACTACATCGTGTAGCATATAGAACAATCAACCCAGCGCTTGGCGGGCGGCTTCTTTGGCATGGATGATGGTCGTGTCATACACAGGGAGCACGCTATCCTTTTCGGAGATAAGCATGCCAATTTCCGTGCAGCCAAGAATCACACATTCAGCACCACGTTCCTTCAAGCTTTCAATGATGCGCTGGTATTCTGCACGCGATGCATCGAGAACCTTACCCAAGCAAAGTTCATTGAAAATCACGTTGTTCACAATTTCAATATCCGGAACGTCCGGCACAATCACTTCAAGACCAGCGCTCTTAAGGCGGTCCTTGATAAAGTCTTGCGTCATCGTGAATTTGGTGCCAAGCAATGCAACTTTCGTAAAGCCATCGCGAATAACGCTTGTTGCAGCCGCATCGGCAATGTGCAGAATCGGGATATGAATTTCACGTTCGATTTGCGGGACAAGCTTGTGCATCGTATTCGTAGCAATCACGATAAAGTCAGCACCAGCACTTTCGAGACGCTTTGCAGCATCAGCAAGAATCGCCGCATCGCCATCCCAATTGCCAATGGACATATTCGCTTCAAGTTCTGCAAAATCGACACTGTACATCAAGATTTTTGCACTGTGAAAACCGCCCAACGCGCTGACAACTTCTTTATTCAAAATTTCATAGTACGTGATTGTACTTTCCCAACTCATGCCGCCAATCAAACCAATCGTCTTCATAAATTTCTCCATTATCATTCGCTAAAGGCTAATGTTCATTAGCCAAATGCAGCACAATAATAGCTAATAATTTTCAGAACGTCAAAAAGACGATAAGCAACAAAGCAACAATTTTATGGAAGCGTAACGGCTTCGCGGTCCAAAGACTTAAATACGTCTTTCTGCGGATTACCCTTACCCGAAGCAATAGACCTGCCACTCTGGGCAAGCAACTTCAAAAGTTTCAAACGTTCACGCGCTATTTGCACTGCGTCCATAATTTAGGAACCTCTCCAAACTTCGCCTACGTCCAAAATAACGGAGCAAGCGACTCCTTCTCATGTTTTGTACAAATATAACAAATTATATCCACAATGTGTTGCATTTATTTGAATCATATAAGGTATTTTTATGCACAACATTTTATATATTTACTATATTGACAAAAAACAAACCCTCAAGGAGAAAATAATGTTCAAAAAAATCGCACTCGCAGCAGCACTCACCGCTAGCGCATCTTTTGCAACCTGGGACTACTTCCCGATTTTGGATGGTGGCAAAGGCCAGGCCGAACTTGACGTTGCCTACTTTAAAATCGAAAAGCTTTCTGAATTACAGATTGCAGCAGCAGCCCGCTACTCCATCACTCCGAACTTTGAATTCGGTATCGGCATTCCGTTCCTCCTCTACGCCGCTTACGATGGCGAATCTTATGACGACGTTGCTGGTCTTGGCAAAATTCAGCTCATGACCCGCTACCAGTTCACACCTAACGTAAGCGCATTTGTGGACTTCATTCTCCCCACTTGCGGCGACAACACGTGTGATGACGATGGAGCATTCGCATTCCACTTCGGTGCCCAGTACTCCCAGAAATTCGGCATCGTAAACTTCGGTTCTGAACTTGGCCTCCAACTCGAAACTGCCGGCGACAACGATGTAACCCCGCCTTGGGAATTGAACATCGGTGTAGAAGCTGATTTCGAAGTCAACCCGGTATTCGTTCCGTATGTCGGTCTCGAAACCCACACCTTGCTCGGCAAGTACTCTTACAAGGGTGATGACGCAAGCAAGAGCTACACTGGAAAAACAGGCTTTGACCCGTACTTCGGCTTTACCGCAAACATCACCCCGCAAGTCTATGCAGGTGCACAACTCAGATTCGGCATTGGCGAAGACTACTACGGCGAGAATACGCTCACGACAATCACTGCCAAGGTCGGCTTCAACTTCTAAAAAAGTTTCCGCTTAGGAATTGCACTCTAGATAAAACGTCTAGAGTGTTTTTTTGACTTTTTAAAATGCTCTAATGTGCAGTATTTAAAATTTTTATATATTTGCAGGACGATCATAGCAAGCACAAAAGCCCCCATTAAGGTTGCTGAGAAAATCGTTTGCTATATATGGAAGTGAATTTTAAAGAGATTGATTAATGGCAGCTACGAAATATACAGAAGACAGCATCAAATCCCTAGAGTGGCATGAACACATCCGTCTGCGCCCCGGTATGTACATCGGTAAACTTGGCGACGGACAGAGCCCGGACGACGGCATTTACGTGCTCGTCAAGGAAATTATCGACAACTCCATCGACGAATTCGTGATGGGTGCCGGCAAGAAGATTGAAATCAACATTGACGACCATGCGGCACGCGTGCGCGACTACGGGCGCGGCATTCCTCTCGGCAAAGTCATCGACTGCGTGTCGAAGATCAACACGGGTGGTAAGTACGATTCCGAAGCGTTCCAGAAGTCCGTCGGTTTGAACGGCGTGGGTACAAAGGCCGTGAACGCCCTTTCGACCAAGTTCATCGTGAAAAGCTACCGCGACGGTCGCATGAAGCAGGCTGAATTCTGCCGTGGCGTTCTAGTGCAGGACTACAAGGAATGTGCAACGACCGAAAAGAACGGTACCGAAATTTACTTTGAACCGGACGCCGACATTTTCAAGAACTACCGCTTCCTCCCGGCCTACATGGAAGAGAAGGTCTGGAACTACGCCTACTTGAATAACGGCCTCCAGCTCATCATGAACGACAAGGTCTACACGAGCCCGAACGGCCTTTTGGACCTTTTGAACAAGCACGTGGACGATTCCATCCGCTACCCGGTGATTCACTTCAAGGGCAAGGATATTGAATGCGCCTTCACGCACGGGAACCAGTACGGCGAACACTACTACAGCTTTGTGAACGGTCAGCACACCACGCAGGGCGGTACGCACCAGCAGGCTTTCCGCGAAGGTCTTGTCAAAGGCGCCCGCGACCACTTCAAGAAGGACTTGGACCCGCAAGACGTGCGCAACTGCGTCATTGGCGCGATTTCCGTACGCATCCAGGAACCGGTTTTCGAATCCCAGACCAAGACAAAGCTCGGCTCGACGACGGTCGCTCCGGGTGGCGCCCAGCTGCGCTCCTGGGTCGTGGATTACGTGGCAAGCGAGTTCGACAACTTCTTGCACAAGAATCCCGAAACCGAAAAGGCACTCCTCAACCGCATCACGCAGAACGAACGTGAACGCAAGGAAATCGCAGGCATCAAAAAGCTCGCGAACGAACGCGCCAAAAAAGCTAACTTGCACAACCGCAAGCTTCGCGACTGCAAGATCCACCTCACCGACGTGAAAAACGCGCTCAACCGCGAATCGATGATTTTCATTACAGAAGGTGACTCCGCATCCGGCTCTATCACCAAGGCCCGTAACGTGCAGACGCAAGCCGTGTTCAGCTTGCGCGGTAAGCCGCTCAACAGCTTTGGCATGACGAAGAAGGTCGTGTACGAGAACGAAGAATTCAACTTGTTGCAGCACGCGCTCGATATCGAAAACGGTCTCGAGAATTTGCGTTACGACAAAGTGATTATCGCGACCGATGCTGATGTGGACGGTATGCACATTCGCCTTTTGCTCATGACGTTCTTCTTGCAGTTCTTCCCGGAACTCGTGGAACAGAAGCACTTGTACATCTTGCAGACGCCGCTTTTCCGCGTGCGCAACAAGCAGGTGACCAAGTACTGCTACGACGAAGCGGAACGCGACAAGGCCGCTAAGGAAATCGGCAAGACCGGTCTCGAGATTACACGATTCAAAGGTCTTGGCGAAATCAGCCCGGAAGAATTCGGACAGTTCATCAACGAGGACATGCGCCTCGAGACGGTGAGCATTCCGCCCGACGCTTCGCTCGGCAAGATGCTGGAATACTACATGGGCAACAACACGCCTATGCGCCAGGAACACATCGTGCTGAACCTGAGAGCAGAAGCAGTCGAAGAACTGTAATACATATACTCCAAACTTTATGGATCCCCTCCCTAACGGTCGAGGATGACAAGAAGAAAAAAGCTCGCGATTCCAAAGGTCGCGAGCTTTTTCTTTTTTAAAAGGAGATGCCCTCCCCATACGCGGATCATGCTCACATAAGTGCTAAAGCACTAAGTGATCAAAGAGCTCAAGGCGGGCATGACATACGACTTACACCTTATGGAGTGTCTGCGTCTTGGGGCCTTTCACACCGGCAGGGAGGATCATCATGACCTTTTCCATGCGGGTGCCATCCATGCGCAGAACGCGGAACGTGTAACCCTGAATCTTGACTTCGGCGCCCGGCGACGGGATGATTCCAAGCGTTGCCTGGATGAGGCCAGAGAGCGTTTCCACGTGGGAATTCTCAGGCGGCTTCAGTTCCACATCCAGTTCGTATTCCAAATCCGAGAGCGTCATCAGCGGATCGAGAATATAGCGACCGTCCTTCAACTTCTGCACGTCCTCGTCTTCGTCCATGTCGTCTTCGTCGCGAATTTCGCCGACGATTTCTTCAAGAATGTCTTCAAGCGTTACAAGGCCTGCGGTTCCACCGTATTCGTCCACGACAATCGCGAGCTGGTTACCCGTCTTGCGGAGTTCCGTCAACAGGTCATCAATCTTCTTGTGATACGGCACGTAGACCGGCGGCATCACGAGCTTCATCAAGTCAAACGGTTCGTCGCGATGTTCCGTGTACCATTCCAAGAAGTCACGGTTCGAAAGGATACCGACAATGTTGTCGACCGTTTCCTTGTAAACCGGCAAACGCGAATGGCGTTCGTTGTTCAAAACCTTCACCAAGTCCTCAAGCGATGTGTCCACATCAATCGCGCACATGTCCACACGCGGCGTCATGATTTCGCGCACCGGCGTTTCCACGAAGTCGAAGATGTTGAGGATCATCTGGCGTTCTTCTTTTTCAAGGCCTTCGCCTTCAGAGAGCGAAGAATCCGAAAGGTCCGCCTGCACAGCGTCGCGGCGTTCTTCGGGCAAGAAGCTGAGCTTGGCATCGTAACCGAGAGCGTCCAAAAGCTTGAGGTAAATCGTATGGCAAACGCGTCCCACCGGCACAAACGGCATACGGATGAGCCTGTACAGCGGCACGAGCACCACGGATAAAGTATCCGGTTTCAGGTTGCCAATTAGGTTCGGGAAAAAGATGGTCACGATATAAATCACGGCACAAGCGCAAAGCATGTACGCCATGATACCGAGCAGCCAAAAATCGTGCGTCCACTGCCACGGGGCATTCGAGAACAGATAAAATCCGAACACGCCAATGCCCACGTCCGAAAAGATACGGCCGATGGAGACGGTCTCGTTGTAGCCGCGGTTTTCGACAATCTTTGCAATCTTCGCTTCGCGGTCCGTGCGGTCGTGGTCTTCACGCTTGGCATAGATGGCGGCAAAGACTGCCTTGATTAAAGTAAACGATGCCGAAACTAAAAGAAAGAAAACGAGAAGAACAATCGCAATGGTGTTCGTATCACCCATTTTCCATGCTCTCCTTGTCCTTGTATGGATCCAGTCCCAAGAACTCACATTCGCGGGCACGCATCACCTTGCGGTCGGCGGCCTTGATATGGTCGTACCCCGACAGGTGGAGCAGTCCGTGAACAATCACACGCTTCATCTCGGCAAAAAAGCTATTGCCGTACTGCGGGGCCTGGCGCTTGACCTGGTCCCTTGCGATGTAGATTTCGCCGAGCATTTCTTCTTCGCCCGGGATTTCTTCGTGCCATTCGAACGAAAGCACGTCCGTCACCTTGTCGAGTCCGCGGTAGTTCTTGTTCATCTCGCGAACGAACTCGTCGGTGCAGAGCACGATGTTGACGTTGTTCTCCGTGCCTTCTTCGGCAAGGAGCTTGCGGGCCATAGCTTCGAACTTATCCTTCCACGGGAAGGACTCGATATTCCCCTCGCACAGGAAATCGATAGTGTAGTCTTTCTTTTTACTAGCAGGGTCTGGCATTAAATGTTATACCACTTTTTTAAGACGTTGATAATGGCTTCGGCTTGCGCCTTGCCTGTAATCTTGAACTTGCCTTGGGGCTTGAACGTGCCTTGCATCTTGCGGTAACGGCGCAGAGAGACCTTCGGTTCGCTGAACTCGCCCGTTTTCGGGTCACGGTCCTGGTAGAAGAACATCACGGTCGGCCAGGCGCCCTTCGAAAGGACTTCCTTGCTCAATTCCTTGATGACGACTTCGCCGGTTTCTTCGTCAGTGTATTCGACGGTCAAATCTTCGACTTCTGCACTCATTTTTACCTCCAATGAAACACAAGTACTATACAATTATAACATTATTATGGAGCTTGTGGGTTCACACTTCGTGGTGATGGTGCTCGCAGCAGCCACCATGGGTATGGTCATGGCTCCCGAGAACGCGATGCGGCACCCCGTGAGCAATCAAATCGACCTCGCAGCCGTAAGTACTATGGAGCATTTCTTCGGTCAGGTTCGCCCCTTCGTGGTAATGCACGGAATGGTTCACGCAAACGACGCTCTTCACCTTATGCGAAAGCGCCATCAAGTCGTGCGTCACGATCACAATCGTCATCGTCTCGCTGAATTCTGCAAGCATGCTGTAAAGCGCTTCAATCCCCGCCACATCGATATTGTTGGACGGCTCATCCAAAAAGAGAATTTTCGGATTGCAGACAAGAGAACGGGCAATCAGCACACGTTGGCGTTCACCGCCACTCAGTTCGCCCAGACGACGGTCCAAAAAGGCGCCAATATGCACGCGTTCAAGCGCGGCCTTCACTTCATCCGACTTGGGAGAAAGCCCGGTCTTGCCAGTAGCGACGCACTCGCCCACCGTAATCGGGAAGTCGATATTCTTGTTCGTATTCTGCGGCACATAGCCAATAGCCACTTTCTTTGTCGGGACCTTTTCGCCAAAAACGCGCACCGTCCCAGACGTCGGTTTCAAGAGCCCGACCATCAACCTCATCAGCGTGGACTTGCCACCGCCATTCGGCCCGATAATGGCTACAAAGTCATTTTCGTCAATGGACAAGTTCACGTCCGTAAGCACGGGCGACTTTCCATAGCCAAACGTGAGGTTTTTGATATCAATGGCGGCCATTACTTTTTGCCACCCTCTTTAATGGCTTTGATAAACTTTTGCGTATTACCGATAAAATCTGCAGAAAGCGGATCCGTCTCAACCACGACGGCACCCAATTCCTTGGCAATCGTTTCTGCGGCACGCTTGCTGAACTGCGGCTGTACAAACACGGTCTTCACGCCATTTTTGCGGCCAACCTTAACAAGGTTTGCCAAGTCTCTCGGCTTAGGTTCCTTGCCGTTAACTTCAATAGTATACTGTTTAAGCTTGAAATCCTTGGCGAGATACCCATACGTCGGGTGGAATACAATAAACGAACGACGATCTTTCGGCATGCTGATAACGGCTTCATTCAACTGGCGTTCAACGAGAGCCAACTCATCTTGCACCATCGATGCGCGGTTGACATAATCAATGACATACTTCGGATCGAGCTTTTTGAGTTCCTGGAAAATATTCTGGGCCAGGAACCTCATGCGAGTCGGCGAAGTCCAAATATGCGGATCCATTTCTTCATCATGATGATGGCCATGAGCGCCGTGCTCTTCCTCAGACTTCATCCATTCGATGCCCTTGGAAATATCGACCACCTGAACATTCTTGTTCGCGCCCAAAAAACGAGGCATCCAAGTTTTGTCCAAACCCGAACCATCCGTAAAATAGACCTGGGCTACAGAAAAAGCCTTGATGACAGCAGGCTTCGGTTCAAAGTTATGCGGGTCAGCTCCCGGCGGCAAAAGCGTCACCACATTCACGCGGTCGCCACCCAACATTTTAACAAGCGTTGCATAAGGTTGCAACGAAACCGCAACCGTAATACGACCGTCACCCGCCCACAAAACAGCAGGAATCAAAACGAGCAAGAACAAAAGACATGCAATACGATGCATTATTTTTTTCCTTCCAAAAAGGCGTTAAAATCTATTTCGCTAACGTTATTGACAATAAATTCAGGCTTCACGTCGAGCTTTTCGACATCCGCCATTTTCGATTCGCCGCACAGAGGCAATACAAATCGGCAGCCGGAACGTTTCGCCAGTTCAAAGTCTGTATAGAGACGGTCACCCACAAAAAGGATTTCTTCCGGGCGGTAAAGCTTCAGAAGTCCAGAGAGCATTGCAGGGTTCGGCTTGCCAAAGCTCATCTCAGGTTCGACACCATAAGCGGTCTTGAGAAGCGCCATGAAGCTACCAATATCGGGCACCGGGCCGCGTTCATCGGGGCAGACAAAATCCGTATGCGTGACCCAGAACGGGATGCCGCGCTGCACTCTAAAAGAGAGTTCGCAAAGTTCGCGGTAGTCAAAGCTGTTGTGGTACGCGACAAGCACTAGTTCCGTTTCTTCGACCGAGGGGCGCAAATTGAGGCTCGGGTCCTGCGCAGCAAACCATTCGTACACTTCCGGGTTCGCAAAGAAAAAGACGTTCTTAATCTTACGTTCGTGAATCGCATCGAGCGAGAGGTACAGCGCCGAAATGATGGAATCATCAGCCAGCGGAAGCCCCATGACCTTGAGGCGGTTCTCGTAAAAGACCGGAGACTTGCTCGTATTGTTGCTCAAGTAATAGACCGGCACGCGCTTAGCGACGCGATTGACCGTTTCGACCGCACCAGGGTATGGGCGGCCACTCAAATAGAGAGTTCCGTCTAAATCGAAGACAACAGCTTTTATAGGCTTTTTCACGAGGTGTAATATAGAAATTTTCTATTTTAACGTTCATGAAAACTCCCGATAGCCGTTTCTATTGCCCGCTCATTAGCGTTGGCACCATTATCTTGGACGAAAACGAAAGTAGCCATGCCGTACGCGTTTGCCGCGCCGTGAATGGCGAAATTCTACAACTCTGCGACGGCCTCGGGCATTACGCCGATGCAACAATCACCAAGGCAGACGCCAAAGCCTGCGAAGTCCGCGTAGATACCGTCGAAGACACTCCGCTCAAGCGCCCGCGCCTGAACCTCGGCATCGCCTGCCTCAAGGATGACGCACTCGAAGAAGTCGTTTTCCATGCGGCACAAACCGAAACGGACAGCATCATCTTTCTGCGTACGGACTATTCCCAGGAACCCAAGAACTCCGACTTGAAAAAGACGGTTCGACGCGCCGAACTCAAATCGCTCGTGAGCCTCAAGCAATCCAAGAAGCCCTGGATGACACGCATCGAAGGGCCAATTGAATTCGATAAGTGGCTCAAGAATTATCAGGGAGACCTGATTCTCTGCGACATCGATGGAGAGCGCAAGTTGGATATAAATGAAGGCGCCGCCGAAAACAGCGACGCCAAACCAGTTACTTTACTCGTAGGCCCGGAAGGCGGATTTTCGCCTCGCGAGATTGAAGCGATAAAAGCGTTCAAGAACGGGAAAGTCCATTTGCTGAACTTGGGCAATACGCGCTTGCGAGCACGCACTGCCGCAGTTATTGCATTAGGGAAAATACTGTAAAAAAGTCATGCCCGGCTCGACCGGGCATCACGATTTACAGAGTCACTTTCACTTTTTCGCGCATAGCCATGACAGTTGCCTTGGCTTCTTCGACAGTGTCGCGGCGAGCAAGGAGAACGCCCATACGGCGGTGGCCCTTGAGTTCCGGCTTTCCGAACAAACGAAGACCCGTATCCGGTTCTGCAAGAACTTCTTCCAAGCCGCAGAACTTCACGTGGTCAGAATTGCCATCGACAACGATTGCCTTCGAGGCGCTCGGGCCGTGGAATGCAATGTTCGGAATCGGGAGACCGAGAATAGCGCGTGCGTGCAATGCAAATTCGGAGAGGTCCTGAGAAATGAGCGTCACCATGCCCGTATCGTGCGGACGCGGAGAGACTTCGCTGAACAAGACTTCATCCTTGCAAACGAAAAGTTCCACACCAAAGATGCCACGACCGCCAAGAGCGTCCGTGACCTTCTTTGCAATCACCTTCGCCTGTTCCAAGAGTTCCGGCTTCATCGGCTGCGGCTGCCAAGATTCCTGATAGTCACCGCCCACTTGATGGTGACCAATCGGTTCCAAGAAGCTCGTGCCTGCCACATGGCGAACCGTGAGCAAAGTAATTTCGTAATCGAACGGCACAAAGCCTTCGACAATCACGCGGCTGGCAGCACCAGTGCGGCCACCCGTCTGGGAAATGTTCCAGGAATTTTCAATGTCGGCTTCGGTCTTGATGACACTCTGACCATGACCGGAAGAACTCATCACCGGCTTCACCACGCACGGGATGCCGATTTCCTTAACCGCAGCCTTGAAATCTTCGTAGTTGTCCGCAAAGCGGTACGGGCTCGTCTTGAGTCCGAGCTCTTCGGCAGCCAGGCGGCGAATACCTTCGCGGTTCATCGTGAGCTTGGTGGCCTTGGCGGTCGGGATGACGTTGTAGCCTTCCTTTTCAAGTTCCACGAGCGTGTCCGTTGCAATCGCTTCGACTTCCGGCACGATGTAGTCCGGTTTTTCCTTTTCAATGACGGCACGGAGTTCCTTGCCATCGAGCATGTTGATCACGTAGCTGCGATGAGCCACCTGCATGCCCGGAGCGTTGGCGTAACGGTCCACAGCAATCACTTCGACGCCAAGACGCATCATTTCGATGATGACTTCCTTGCCCAATTCACCAGAACCGCAAAAGAGAACCTTTGTTGCGGTAGAACTAAGAGGTGTACCGATTTCTGCCATAAAAACTCCTTGTTGTGACAACAAATATAAAATTATTAGGCAACCATTAACGGAGATGCCCTCCCGGAACGGGGTCCGGGATGACAAGTGGCGGGCATGACAATGAAATTTTGCGGTTAATTACTTTCGGCGTTTTTTATGCAACGAACTGAAACTTTAGATTTCTTTGAAAAGGCACCAATATTTGCTGTTACCTTATCATATGAGATTCTCACATAAACCGCATTCGGTCCAGTGCCATCAGATCCTGAGCCACTAGAAGTCCAAAAAACAGCATTAGTTCCTGATCCAACAAACATATATTCACCATTCTTGTCATTATACGCTTATCTTTTATTGTAAAAATTTTCTTCGCCAGATTTGGCGCAAAACGCGCATACCGTAAGTGACCACATTAAGGTTCGATTTTTCATCGGCGTAACGCGTCGGGATTGGGAGTTCTGCTATGGCAAAATGGCGAGCATCGGCAATAGAAATGAGTTCCAAGTCAATATCAAAAGATGTGCTAAGTTTATTCAAATCAAGCGTTTTTAAGAACCGTGAAGAATAAACGATAAAACCGCTATGACGGTCTGTAAGTTTTACGCGGAATGATAAATTTTCAAGAGCGGTCAAAAACGCACCGCCAATGCGTTTATACAAAGGCATGCCACCGCGCTTCGCCTCTCCCGCTATTGCATGGCGCGAGCCCTGCAACAAATCGAGATTGCAGTTCTCCATTTCGGCAAAGAACTCGCCCAGTTTTTCGGCAGGGTATTGACCATCTCCGTGCAAGCAAGCGACAAACGCAGCTCCAGAAGCTATCCCCTCAGCAAGCCCTTTTTTGACAACGGCACCGTAGCCGCTATTTTGTTCAAACCTAAAATATTCAAAGCGCGCATTTTCCGCACTCTCCGCATTTTCCACGCAACTTGACATAAAGCGTTCATACGCTTGCGCGGTCCCATCGCGCGAACCATCGTCAATCACGAGTACGTGTGCACGCGCTAAAACAGATTCATCAATTTTAGAGAGGACTTCGCCAAGCGTACGTTCAACGTTGTACGCAGGGACGAAGATAAAATAATCAATTGATTTCGGATCCATAGTGATTTACAAACCACGTCAACGATTCGCGCAAAACAACGTCAATCGGAGTCTTGGCCTTAAAGCCAAGCAAGCGTTCCGCCTTTTCGACAGACGGCAAACGGCGCATGGAATCTTCGTAACCTTCGCCGTAATATTCCACGCCAGACACAACTTCCGGCTCAGGAATCGTTTCAACATTCACGCTCTTGATTTCGGCAAAAATCTTGCGCATTTTATTGGCAAGTTCCGCAATCGTGAGTTCGTTATCCGGGTTTCCGATGTTAAACGCCTGCGAGAAGGCTACATCACCCGTTTCAAACAGCGCGAACATAAAATCGGCCGCATCAAAGACGCTCGTGAAACTGCGCTTTGCAACACCGCCATTCACAAGCTTCAGTGGTTCGCCGCGAACAAGCGCCGACGAGAAATTAGCAAGCACTCGTGGAATGCCCGAGCCATCGACGCCCGGCATAAAGTCCATATACGGCCCGACAAAGTTGAACGGTCGAACCACGGTCCACTTCAAATTCTTGAGACCCGCAATATAGCGCTCTGTCAATAGTTTTGCAGTCGCATAACTCCAGCGGCTCGCCGTCACCGGCCCAAATGTAAGCTCGGATTCATCTTCAACAAGCAAGCCCGAATCAGCCGGCGTGCGCCCGTAAATTTCGGACGTCGAAAAATGAATCAGCCAAGAGCCCGACTTTGCACAAGCATCGGCCAACGCTGCTGGATGGTCGTAATTGCTACGGATGACTTCGGGTGCTTCCGCCATGTAGCGGCTCGGCACGCAAATTGCCGCCAAGTTCACGACAATCGGATATTTTGCAATTCGTTCAACGACGCTCTTATCGGCAAGGTCTGCGACCATGAACTCGCAACGTTCGTCGTTCAGCCGGTGCTGGATTCTATAAAAATCCAAATCAACGCCAAAAACGCGCCACTTGGTGCGCGTCAAAATAGCGTCGAGAAGGTGACAACCAATAAAACCACCGCAACCGACAATGGCTACGGTGATACTTTGGTCATTGAATTGAGGGATCATTCGTTAACAACGAAGAGTGCAGAGTTATTACCCTTATTCTGCTTGTTGTACGGAATAACACGGATAATACCAGTTAAAGTAGCTTCAACACCCTTGGCGGCATCGAGCTTGACCTTTACCGTGTGGCAAGTCTTGCCATCGGCCGGGCCAGTCAAGTCATAGGATTCATCGAGCAAATCGATAGGGTCAGCGCCAGTATTCTTCTTGAACGCAATACGGTAGCCATCTTCAATTGTCGTACCAAAGACAACATCAATGGTCTGACCAATCTTAAACTGTTCGCTAACGGTCGGGTAAGCAACCTTGACGCCGTCCGAAACGGTGCAATCGTAGGTCGGAGTGGACGGAGCTGCAGACGGAGAATCGTCATCGCCACCGCAAGCAAAGAATGCAAGGGAGCTAGCCAAAATCAAAGCATGTGAAAACTTCATAAAACCCTCTTTAAAGTTTTTGGTTTGATAACGATAATATACAAATTTACACGCCCAATGCAATTAATCTAAATCACATTGCGATATTGAGCCGGATTCAAATGCCCATTTGTATAGTTTACGCATGTTAGTTTTTTTTTACAATTCAGCAGATTCAAAAATACCCCTAACCAGGAACTTTTTTATGAGAAAAACTATAATTTCGCTCGCATTAGCCACAGCATTTGCCATCCCTTCCTTCGCGCAAGATATCATCTCCATGAAAAACGGAACCCGCGAAGAAGCAAACATCCTCGAAATTGACGAAACAACGGTCCGCTACAAGAAATTCAACAATCCCGAAGGCCCGACTTACACGGCAAAGAAAGAATCTATCAGCGAAATCACGTACAAGAACGGGACCAAAGAAAACCTTGACAACAAGCCGCAAGAGCTTTCGCCCGAAAAAAATCCGAACTCCGTTTGGTGGACGAAGGCTAAAGAAACCAAGCTCGGTTTTTGGATGGATCCGCTAGGTTTTGCCCAGTGGGGACCGATGATCGGTGTTTCCATCCGTGTCGGAAGCAATTTTGATGTTAAGGCGCATGTGAGATATTATAATCATGATTTTCCTTTTAATCATGAAACATTTGACGATTACGATCATGAGTATTATTATGATGGATATTCTCATTATGAAAGAGGCTATTTCGACCAAGGCTTCGGCATTGGTTTGGAATTCAGTAAACTATTCGCCACAACTCATGGAAACTGGCATGCAGGTTTCCTCACAGAAATTGCAACAATACAAGCCGATCATTCTTATGGTTTTGAATACAGAGACCGCTATGAAAAAAACAACGATTCCTACAGATACAACGATTATTATACCACCGATGGTGGCGTAACAATTGACTTATCAATCACCCAATACATATTTGCACTGACTGGCGGTTACACATTACGCTTCAGCAACAGGTTCTTCATAGATTTTTCTCTCCATTCAGGGATACTTCTTCAAATCCTAGATGAAACGAACCCCTATTTTTACGCTGACGCAAGCCTAAAACTTGGAATTGAACTTTAATTATGTACTTCCCGCGAAAGCGGGATTTTTTTTGCTCTACAAAAAGGAGATGCCCTGTCGAGCAGGGCATGACAAATAGCGCTAACAGCGCCATCCCTTAATCTTTCAGCAGTTCCGGGTGTTTTTCGGAGATGCGGCGGGCAAGGTACACAAACGGAGTGTCCATCAGGGTCGTGATGACAAAGATGCCGTAGCCAAATACAAGAATTTCGCCAATGGTATCCCATGGGAAAACGCCCGCAAACGCAAGCAAGTTGAACACAAGCACATTCATGAGCTGGCTTACAAGAGTCGACCCATTGTTGCGGACCCACAGGTAGCCCTTCTTATCCTTAAACTTTTTCTCGGTCCATTTCCACCAAGCGTGATAAGCCCAGACGTCGAACATTTCGCAAATGGCGTAGGCAAACAAGCTCGCGAGCATCACGCGGGGCGTATTCGAGAACACCGTACGGATCGGTTCTGCCATCGTATCGCCTGCAGCCGGGATGTACAAGAACCAGCTTTGCGAAATGAGAATAAACGTCACATTCGCGAGGATGCCGATTTTCACGCAGCGGCTAGCCTCTTTTTTGCCAAAGATTTCGCTCATCATATCCGTTGCGAGGAAGGAAGATGCGAAAATGACGTTGCCGAGCGTCGTGTCGAGCCCAAAGGCGTGCACGAGAATCAAGACTTCGATGTTAGCGGCAATTGTCGCAATGACGGTCCAGGCAAAAATGCCCTGCTTACCGAAAAAACGGAAAAAAGCAACCAAGCCTCCAAAGAACACGAAAATGGAGGCTATCATAAGGAGTTCGTTTTGCACGATTACTTTCTCCTATCGATAGCGGCGAAGAGGCGCGTCTTGGCGATAGCTTCGAATTCAGTACCCGGCTTGCCGTAGTTTGCAAACGGATAAAGAGAAATGCCACCGCGCGGCATAAAGATGCCTTCGACTTCGATGTACTTCGGGTCGAGTAATTTCACCAAGTCCTTCATGATGATGTTCACGCAGTCTTCATGGAAATCCCCGTGATTGCGGAACGAGAACATGTAAAGTTTGAGCGACTTGGATTCCACCAAATACTGGTCCGGAATGTAGTTGATCTTGATTTCGGCAAAGTCCGGCTGACCGGTTTTCGGGCAAAGGCTCGTGAATTCCGGGCAGTTGAACGTGACCATGTAATCGTTACCCGGATGCTTGTTCGGGAACTTTTCGAGCACTTCGGGGCTGTAAGTGGTCTTGTACTGGGTCTTGCTGTTGCCGAGCAGCGTGACGCCTTCGAGTTCAGCTTCTGAACGCATAAAGTCTCCTAGTTTTGTTTTAAGTCAGGATGGGTTTCGAACTGACCATTTTTAGGTACAAATATAGATGTTTTGTCAATGAAATAGTTTTCTAAAATGGATACATTCCTACGTTTTCGAGGTAGTTTTATTATTACGTGTTGTTGCCATCAAAAATTAGGGGTTGTCATGAATAAAGTTTCAACAGTAATTCGGGTATTTGCGTTAGCCATTGCCGCATCAACATTTTCTTTTGCGGGTGTAGGCATGGCCGATGGTGCTGCAAAATTTCTGGGCAACACGACCACTTTGGGCGAAATCCCTGATAATTTTGGCACCTACTGGAACCAGATTACTGCCGAAAACGAATGCGTTTGGGGTCATGTTGAAAAGACACGCGGCGAATACGACTGGACGGGTTGCGACTTTGTCTATAACTGGGCTAAAAAGAATAAAGCCATTTTCTCGTTTCACACCCTGTTGTGGGGTTCGCAAAACCCGCAGTGGTTGATCAAACTTGATATTGACGAAACAAAAAAGGCTTGGACTGATTGGATTGATGCGGTTAAAGAACATTACCCCGACCTCGAAATGATTGAAGTGGTCAATGAGGCCGTCAAATCGGGCAACAACTACCACTCCAGTTTTACCTCTTCCAAACTGGTTGAGGCGCTTGGCGGCGATAACGGCAACTACGAATTTGTAGTGACGGCATTCAAGATGGCACGAGAACGCTGGCCAGAAGCCATCCTGATTTACAACGATTACAATACCATCCAATGGCAAAAAATAGAGGGTATCGACCTTCTCAAGAAAATAAAGGCCCAGGGGGCGCCAGTTGACGCTTACGGAATGCAGTTCCACGAAACAACCGCACAAGGGACAGGCTATTATTGCCTAAATACATCCTTACTCAAACGCTCCCTTTACGAAGCACACGAACAGACAGGACTCCCCATATATATTACTCAATACGATGTCGGTTCCATAGACGATGAATTTCAAAAAAAGTGCTACCAAGAACATCTCCCAATCCTGATGGAAACGGATTATGTTGCCGGCATAACACTTTGGGGATACATTTATGGCAAAACTTGGCTTTCTTGTAACGGTTTAGAACAAGGTTGTTCCGGCCTTATCAAAGACGGAGTAGAACGCCCGGCATTGACCTGGCTCAAGGAATATTTCAAGAATCCGAACGCCCGTTACGGCCATGGCATTGCCGATGGCGCATACAAGTTTCTTGGCAATATGATTGCCGACAACCAAGAAATCCCCGAAGATTTTCAAGCATACTGGAACCAAGTTTCGCCCGAAAATGCATGCACGTGGACGGTCATCGAAAAAGAACGCGGCAAGTACGATTGGACAGGCTGCGACCGTATCTACTATTGGGCGCAAAAAAACAATGTAAAGTTCAATTTCCGTAGCTTGCTTTGGGGAACCCATACCCCCAGCTGGCTCAACAACCTTGATATAGACGAAACCAAGAAAGCCGTTGAAAACTGGTTCGACAAAGCTGCCATGCGTTACCCCGCACCTTACATGATCGAGGTGGTAAACGGAGGTTCCCGCGACAGCTATGGTCATTATCATTCTGGATTCGGGAGCGGCAATAAAATCATCGAAGCTCTCGGTGGCGACAATGATGACTACAAATTCATAGCCACGGCGTTCAAGATGGCTCGCAAGCGCTGGCCCAAAGCAATCCTAACCTTGAACGACTACGATGATTACGGCTGGAAAAACAATCAAGGCGCCGAAGTTATCAAAAAAATCCAGGAGCAGGGCGCACCCGTCGATGCGTACCAAATAATTTTCGCCCCACTCGTCCAAGGCTCCGGCCCGGAAGTGCAATGTTTTAGCACCGAACGCATCCAAAGCGGCATTCAGGAAATCTACGACAAAATAAAGCTCCCGTTGTTTATTACTGAATATAGCGTCGGCACAAACAACGACAGCCTCCAAAAAGCATGCTACTCCGAACATATTCCTCTCTTTATGGAATCGGAATACATTGCAGGCGTCAACCTTTGGGGATACCTTTACGAAACTGGAGCCGGAGTATGGGCCGACGAATCGAATCCCGGACTTATTAAGGACGGTGTAGACCGCCCTGCAATGACATGGCTCAAGGAATACTTCAAGGAGCATTGGGCGGAAAGCAAGAACATGTCGTACAATAGAGGCATCGAGAGACATCCGCTGGATTCGCTTGATTCAATCGCTTTGGAACCGCCGATTGCCATTGACGATAGAGGCGGCAAATTCGGCAACAAGATTCGCTTAGAGCAGAGCACGCTGCAAAATTACGACGTGTTTGACATACAAGGAGTGCGCCTCGGCAAGCTCTCGGCCTATGGCTTTAGCGATGCATCAACAAGGCTCAAGTCTGCCAGAACCGTAAAATCCTCGGGAATCTACTTCTTGCGCAACCGCACCACAGGCAAGATGCAAAGTGTGAGAGTCGCGAGGTAATTTGCAATTTGTGAGACGATGTCTCGCAAATCTGTTATTTTGAAAACAAGTCGGAATTGTATACTACTTCTTGACGCAACGGACGGGTTTGGCGGCTTTTTTATTGAGCGTATCAAAGTTGCCCGTTTTAGTGTTTAGGTCATAGTAATAGAACTTGCCTTTACTACCTGTAGCGCCACTCGTCCAAAATTCTGCTCGAGGGGGCCATCCATATTTGCCCTTAGCGTCGCGATTACCAGAAGCTTCGATTTGAAGTCGTTCAACGTTATCAACTATAGCAGGCAATTCGCTATCCGTAGGCAAGCGCCATCCATTGGGGCAAGCGCTTTGAGCTGCCTTCCAAGTGTAAAGACGGCCATATCTTTCACAATTGGCCCAGCCGTCATTGAAGCACCAGCTTTCTTTTGTCTTGAAATCCAAATTATGGGCAAACCACACAACGCCACCTATATTTGCAACCTTATACGACTTTGCATCGCGAGGGTCATGGAACACAACATTTGCAGCCGCAAAACTATCATCCTTTACACAACGGACCGAATACCCAGCAGTCTTTCCATACCCAGGTTCCCCATACGACCACTTATTAGACGCAAGCCCCCATTCAAAAGCTTCTTTTTCATCGTATTCCGAGGAAGTCCAAAAATCGCCGTTGTGAGTAAGCCCCCAAAATACGGTATCAGTACCATCAAATCTATGGCTACCCGCAGCAAGCCCCGCAAAGCCGTATTCATCTTTAGCACCATAATAGATATTTGCAAGCAAGGCTTCTTTTTTTCTATCTACAGCATCTGCCAAGTTCTGCCACTCGGCCAATTCAGGGAAATGCCAACCTTCCGGGCAAACGCCACGAACGGGGTAAGTCGGAGTACATTTTTTCCCTTTGCCGCAGCCTTTTGCGTTATTCGAAATATTTCCGGCACTATCCATTGCGGCTGACCATGAGTACAGACGTCCATACTGAGCGCAATTGCGTTTATCATTATCATAGCACCAGGAGTTTCCAATTAGTCCCGGAGCAGCAATGGTATCACCATAATTTAGGTTCTGTGCCATCCAGACCAAATCACCAATTTTCACAAATTTATATGTAGCGCCGTCTCTGGAATCGACAAACGTATTTTGGGTTTGAGCAGCAGGCTTTACTTGAGAATTAGCTGGTGTTGGAACATCCTTTTCAGTTTGCTTTTGTTTACCCTTGCTTAATGATTTTAAAAGTCCTTTAAAAGATGACTTGGCGCAAGTCGGTTCAACAAGAAGCATCCCTGCCACAAGAGCCAGTACGATTTTATTCAATCCCATCTTTTTCTCCTTAAGTTTACCTCAAATATAAAAAACAATTTGTAATTAATGTCCTATTTATCCTCACGGTTTAGCCCGCCGTTCATTTGTTCATTTGAGCACTTTTTATTATATTTGGGCGCATGGATTTTGGAAGTTACGGAAAGACTTGGTGGGCAAACAAGTGGTTGAGTTCAATTCTCGCAACCGCTAGCGAGCAGGCTGTTTTGCAGGGGCTCAAGTTCGCCGCACGAGGCCAGGTGACAAGCATCGACATCGTTGATAACCGTGTGATATCCGTAGTGAAAGGCCCGAATGGCGGGCTCCACAACAACTACATCGTCTTCCCGAAATTTTCTAAGGAATCTTCCGAAGTCTTCGTGAGCTTTTTGAAGCAGCAACCGGCGGAACTTTTGGCTTTAAACAACAAGGCGCTTAGCCCTTCGCTTGAACTTTTAATGAGCAAAAGCGGACTCCAGCTGTTTGACGATCCTGCCAAAGTCAACATGGGCTGTGATTGCCGCGACGAACGCCCGTGTAAATACCTTGTTGCCACATTCTTGAAAATCGCAGAACAGGCGGACAAGGAACCGAACGTCCTTTTCAAAATTCATGGGCTCGACCTGGAATTTATCAAGGACTACAAGCCGGATGCGATGGAAATGGAAGCGCCCAGCGAAGCAAATCTCGTGAGGTCGTTCAGCAAGGCGACAAGACTCGTAGGCACAAGCGCAGAAAACGCATCTGCTATCGGAACTGCCGCCGGGGATAGTGACGAACACGAAGCACAAAACGCCGCCGAACTTTCTCACGCAGAAGATGCGAGCGCAAGTTTATTTGGTGGGTATAAAGGTTCGGGACGCGAATCGCAAAATAGCATCCCGCCCAAGCAACTGCCCACATTCGATTTCAAGAGTTGGAAAGACTACTCGCACATTCTTCCCGCGATGTTGCAAAACTTCCCCAAGTTCTGCCCCGCCGGAAATTTTCGCAAGAGTTTTACGGATGAACTAGAATCGTGCCACAAGTTCTTCACCGACTTCGAGAATTTTGACGCATTCTCGGAACAATTCCGCGTGAACAACGCAAAGACGTTCCTAATGGAAAACGAGCAACTGCGACTGTTCCACAAGCCCGGATGGCATTGGAATTTCGAGCAGTCCATGGCCGACAAAGTCATCAATAGCAACCTCACCATCACAAACGTGATGGGCGCACTTTGCTGCCTGAGCGCAGGGAATTTCTCGTGGCACCATTACTCCGTGCGTTACTTGCACTTGATGTTGCAAGTGGCTTTTTACCTTGTGCGCACCGGAGCGATTTATCCGCAAGTTTTCTGGATCGGGAAAGACGTAGCGCAGATGCGCTGGCTCCCCGCCGAAATGCTCCCCGAGATTCTATACATTGTCGCAGACCTCGAAGTCACCGCCCCGCGAGAACTCGCGTGGACAAGCAAGGACGAATCCTTCTTCGAAATCGCGGAACCCGCCGAGCACATTCTTTCGCTGTTCATCTCGCAGCTTTTGAAATTTGCACGCAAATACAAGACGCCGCTCAAGACGAATCACGGCAATTTGCTCTCGTTCTTTTTCGATAGCGTTTCAGGGAAGCTCGCAAACAACGCACATGCCATTCCAGGGAAAATCCAGCAATGGCTCTCGGTGTATTCTTGTCTCGGTTGCCGCACGCAGATTCTCTTTGTCTGTAGCGAAAGGGACGAAGATGTAGCGCTAGACGTTTTTGTACTTGACGAAGATGCAACGAGTGCAAGCGAAAATACAGCGGGACTTGTGAATGCCCCGAGACGCACGCCGCTTTCGGAATTATTTGAAAACAATGACTCGCGTTTGCTCTCGATTATGAGTGTTCTGAACGGCATTGCCGATGGCTTCAAGCCGCTCGATGCATACTTGGAACGCCGTGCAAGCGAACCGATTTTAATGCGAGGCGCCGAACTCCTCGACTTTTTGCAGGATTGCCTCAAAAAACTCCAACTGTTCGGCATCCAAACAGAAATTCCAAAGAACCTTTTGAACATCGGTAAACCAAAGCCCAAGATGCGCTTGCAAGGCAGCATGAGCTTTGGTGCATTTACTGCCGGCGACCTACTCGACTTTGATTGGGAAATCGCCATCGGCGATGAAAACATTTCGGCAAAGGAATTTTTGGAACTCGCTGAACAAGCGGACGGACTTTTAAAATACAAGTCCAGTTACGTGCAAATTACCGAACAGGATTTGCAATCCATCCGCGATAAAATTGAAGGCAAATCTGGCGAGTCTGCGAAAAACGACAAAGGCAAAAAAACTGCTGGGGATGATGCCGAGGGTGCCGAGACCTCCACAGACGAAATCCTCGAAGAAGATTCCGTTCCAGAAATCACGCAAGCCAAACTCGTACAAGCTTGCTTCACCGGCGAATGCGACAACATTCCGGTTGAAATGGCGAGCGATTTCAAGCAACAGTTCGACGCCTGGCGTGCCGAAACAGACATTCCATTGCCCGAGAATCTTAACGCGACACTCCGCCCCTACCAAATGCGCGGCTACTCCTGGATGTACAAGAATCTGGAAATCGGATTCGGTTGCATTCTCGCCGATGACATGGGCCTTGGCAAGACGCTACAAGTCATTACGTTCCTCCTCAAGATGAAACAAGAGGGTAAATTTGCGGAGAAAAAAGCCATCGTCGTAATGCCCGCCGGCCTCCTTTGCAACTGGCAAGTCGAAATCAAGAAGTTCGCACCGGAGCTCACGTTCTTTGCATACCACGGAGGCCGCCGCGACCTGCAAAAGTTCAGCGCCGACGTATTGCTCACGACTTACGCTACATTCCGCAAGGACTTTACCGAACTCGACAAGCACGAATGGCAAACGATTATCATCGACGAAGCGCAAAACATCAAGAACGCCGATAGCGAACAGAGTAAATTGCTCCGTCGCATGCGCGCCCCGATGAAAATCGCGATGAGCGGCACCCCGGTCGAAAACCGCCTCATGGAATTCTGGACCATCATGGATTTTGCGAACCACGGATTTTTTCCAAGCGCAAGTGAATTCCGCGAAAAGTTCGAAACGCCGATTCAAAAAAACGGCAACCAAATTGTCGCCGAAACGTTCCGCAAAATCACGGCACCGTTCATGCTGCGCCGCCTCAAGACCGACAAGAGCATCATCAGCGACTTGCCCGATAAAATCATCCAGGACGAATACGCCGAACTCACTCGCTCGCAAGCAGCCCTTTACCAAAAAACGCTCGAGCACTTTATGCAAGAACTCGAGATGGAGCAGGCTCTCAGTGAAAAGGCAAACGATGCTCACGCTCTCTTCAAGCGCAAGGGAATCATCTTGCAGATGATTCTTGCCCTCAAGCAAATCTGCAACCACCCCGCCACATTCCTGAAAGGGTTAGACGACAACGCCGCGTCCCAAAAGTCTAGCAAGCTCGAATCCGGCAAGATGCAGATGCTCTTGGACCTTCTCACCTCCATCCAAGAGCAAGGCGAAAAAACGCTCATTTTCACGCAATTTGCCGAAATGGGCCACTTGCTAAAATCCACCATCGAAAGCGAACTCGGCCTCCGCACGCATTTCTATCACGGCGGTTGCACACAAACGCAACGCTCCGAAATGATCCAGGATTTCCAGGAAAATCCGGACTGCAAAGTGCTCATTCTCTCGCTCAAGGCTGGTGGCACCGGCCTCAACCTCGTCGCCGCCTCGCAAGTCATCCATTACGATTTGTGGTGGAACCCCGCCATCGAAGCGCAAGCCACCGACCGCGCCTTCCGTATCGGCCAAAAGCGAAACGTCCAAGTCCACCGCTTTATTACCAAAGGCACCTTCGAAGAGAAGATCAACTCTCTCCTCGAAACCAAAAAAGCCATCGCCAACTTGACCGTGAACGCAGGCGAAACATGGCTCGCCGACATGGACGACAAGCAACTCGCCGAAGTCTTCTGCCTAGACAATACGATTGTGTAATTTTTTTTGATGCTTATATAATCCGTGAAGTCGCAAATTGAGACCTCACGAATTACAACACCTTTGAATGATTATATTTAAATCCAAACAGTAAAAAGTTGAGGTAAAATGCGACGCAAGGACAGAGAAGTTTTAGGCGACGAAAACATCGCAAAGATTATTGAGCAATGTACAACTTGTCATGTAGCAATGACGGATGATGCAGATGCAAGCATGCCTTACGTGATTCCACTGTCGTTCGGATATAATCTAAACAGCGGCGTTCTAGAGCTGTATTTCCATTGCGCACATGTCGGTAAAAAACTCGACTGCATTCGCAAAAATTCAAATGTCGCATTCAGCATGTGCGTCGAAAACCGCATCGAGATTCACGAAGACATTTATTGCAAAAGCGGGCGCTTTTACGCAAGCGTTGTCGGGCAAGGCAAGGCCGAAATCGTCGAAGATGTTGCCGAGAAATGCCGAGGACTCTCGCTCCTAATGGAACGACAAGCAACAGGTTCCACGCAACACCCAAATTCCGCGCATTCCACACAATCCACTAGCCCGCACAAGTTCGAATTCACGCCCGAGCAAGCCGCTACCGTGACCGTCTTCAAAATAACAAGCACGAACTTCACCGGCAAAGCAAAAAACGACAAAGCACAAAAGTGCTAGTTTCCTACTCCGCCCAGTGATTTCCGTTGTAATTCTTGGCAGTGTCGGCATCCATACCGATTTGGCGCACCAAATCTTCGATGCTAGCGAACTTCTTTTCGGGGCGCAAGAAGGCGAGCAAGTCCAGCGCTAAGTGCTGGCCGTAAATGTCTTCGTTAAAGTCAAGCAGATACGCTTCGACCGCAAGGTTATGCGTTCCGGGCGTTGTCGGTTGCGTTCCGATGTTCACGACAGAGCGATAAATGCGACCGTCCGAGAGTCTTGCACTTGCGACATACACACCGCCTTTCGGCAAGAACTTGTACTGTTCCATTTGCACATTTGCCGTCGGAAATCCGATCGTATGACCAAGGCGTTTGCCAACCACAACCGTTCCTGACAAGCGATACGGGCGTCCCAAATATGTCTGCGCACGGTCCACATCGCCATTCAAAAGAGCATTGCGCACCGCAGAAGAGCTCACGCGTTCACCCTTGTGCAACACCATCGAAAGCATCTGCGTCGAAAGTTCCGGGAACGCAGCGGTAATCGTCTCGTAATTGCCCTTGCCGCCAGCGCCAAAGCAATGGTCATGGCCAAAGAACATCGAAACGACTTCGCGCTTTTCAATCAATTCCGTGCGGACAAATTTATCAAACGGGAGTTTTGCCAACTCACTCGTGAACGGCAATACCAAAAATTCAATGCCAAGGCTCTCGACAAATTCGCGTTTTTCTTCGGTCGTCGTGAGGAGCAACGGATCGCCCGGCCCACGCAAAACATAATTAGAATGGGGTTCAAAGCTGATGACCGTCGGCTGCAAATGGTTCACTTCCGCAACCGCTTTCAGCGTGCGGAAAAGCGCCTGATGCCCCAAATGGCATCCATCAAAATTACCCATTGTCACAGCGCGTTTCATTTAATCATCACCTAAAAAGAACTTGGGGCAAATGCGGCCCGGGTCATAAACACCAAGCCCAATCACAGCACCATCTTTATCGGCGGTAAAGACAAACTTTTCCGCCCCTGGCGTCGTGCTTAAATTTTCAACAGGAGTGCGCCACGGCACCCAATTTCCTAAACGAATCGCTTTCACCTGGTCGTCATTCAAGCGGACAACCGGGAAATCAAGCACCTGGTCCACAGGGAGCAAATGTTCCGGCGTGAGAGCGTCCCCACGAACAGCACGATCCACAGTCACATCGCCAATGCGATGACGGCGGATCATCGAGACGCAGCCGCACGTACCAAGCGCACGAGCCAAATCACGACCAAGCGAACGGATGTACGTTCCCTTGCTGCAATTGCATTCCAAGTCAAACGTGGCAAAGCTCTTGCCAGTGCAGCCTTCCGTTACAAGCCCCTCGCCCACAACTTTGAGCGATTCGATATGGATGCGGCGAGGCTTAAGTTCAATTTCACGACCGCGATTCGCCAAGTCGCTTGCGCGATGGCCGTCGATTTTCACAGCACTGTAATTCGGCGGAACCTGGTCGATGTCGCCAATGAACTGCGGGAGGACAGCTTCGAGGTCCGCACGCGTCACCGACAGACTCCTATCATCTTGCTCGACCACTTCCCCGTCCCATTCCAGGGTATCGGTTTCGTAGCCAAGATGGAGCCTGAACGTATAGCACTTGTCCTTCGCCTCAATGTAAGGCAAAAGGCGCGTTGCACGGCCTGTAGCGGCAATAATGAGCCCGCTTGCACGCAAATCGAGCGTACCTGCATGGCCCACGCGTTTAGTACAAAAGACCCTTTTCAGAGGGAAAAGGGCCTTAAAAGATGTTTCACCTGCAATTTTGTCCAAGAGGACGAAGCCGGAAGAGGACAATTAAAGTTCCCCTTTCTGCTTCAGTTCTGCAAGGATTTCTTCAATGTGCATGGCATGTTCGAGATTTTCGTCAAGAACGAACTTGAGCTCCGGAACCTTGAAAATCTTCAAAGCCTTGCCCAAGACGCCACGGATAAAGCCGGCGGAATTGTTGAGTCCGACAAGCGTATCACGCTTTTCTTTATCGGAACCCATCACCGAGACGAGGGCCTTTGCATAGCTCAGGTCTTCGGTAATGTCCACACGGGTAATGCTCGCGAGAGTGCTCACGCGCGGATCCTTCAAGCCCTTTTGAATGAGCTTGGAGATTTCTTCGCGGAACTGCTCGCCCAATCTATCGGTTCTACGAGTCATTAAGCGTCTTCCTTCTTTGCTTCAGCGGCTGCTGCAGCCTTGAGCTTTTCTTCAGCTTCTTCACGAGCAACGTCTTCCAACGTACGGGCGACCTTGACTTCCTTGAAGAAGATGAGGCTATCGCCTTCCTTGATATCGTCGTAACCCTTGAGGCCGATACCGCACTCAAAGCCACGAGCGACAGACTTGACGTCGTCCTTCATGCGCTTCAAAGACTGGACCACGGTCGTACCGAGTTCGATACCATTGCGGTAAACGCGGACATGGCTCGTGCGGTCGACTTCACCATCGGTAACCATACAGCCAGCGATGAGACCGACCTTCGGGACCTTGAACACCTGGCGGATTTCGGCTTCGCCAACGAGTTCTTCGCGCATGATCGGCTTGAGGAGGCCTTCCACAGCGTTCTTGATATCTTCAATGCAGTCGTAAATCACGCGGTAGTTGCGGATTTCGATGCCTTCCTTCTGAGCCATTTCGCGGACAGCGAGAGACGGCATCAAGTGGAAGGAAATAATGATTGCCTGTGCGGTCGTTGCAAACAGGATATCGGATTCCGTAATCGTACCCACACCCTTGCGGATGATGTTGACGCGGACTTCCTTGTTGGTAAGCTTTTCGAGGGAAGCGGCCAAAGCTTCTGCAGAACCACCCACGTCGGCCTTGACGATAAGGTTGAGTTCGGAGAGCGTACCTTCCTTCTTTGCGTTGAAGGAGTTTTCGAGAGAGACCGTCTTACGGGCGCGGAGATCGCGTTCACGAGCGGCCATACGGCGCTTGGAAGCAATTTCACGTGCGGTCTTTTCGTCTTCCACCACGACAAGTTCGTCACCAGCCTGCGGAGTACCGTCAAAGCCGAGCACCTGACACGGAGCAGAAGGAGGAGCTTCCTTCAACTGGACACCACGTTCATTGAACATGGCACGGACACGGCCAGCGTAGATACCGCAAACAAACGGGTCACCCACATGGAGCGTACCGTTCTGCACGAGGATCGTAGCCATGGAACCCTTACCCACGTCGAGCTTGGATTCAACGACTGCGCCACGGGCGTGCGTATCCGGATTGGCCTTAAGTTCCAAAATTTCAGCTTCGAGAGCAAGCGTTTCGAGGAGGACATCCATGCCCTGACCCGTACGAGCAGAAACTTCGATACAGCTGGTCTGACCGCCCCACTGTTCGACTTCCACACCGCGTTCTGCGAGCTGGGCGCGAATCTTGTCCGGGTTTGCGGTCGGGAGGTCCATCTTTGTAATGGCGACGACCATCGGCACATTTTCGCGCTTTGCAAGTTCAATACATTCAACCGTCTGCGGCATGACCATGGAGTCAGCAGCCACAACGAGAACGATAACGTCGGTCACCTGGGAACCGCGAGCACGCATAGCACTGAAGGCTTCGTGACCCGGAGTATCGAGGAAGGTAACCTTGCCCTGCTTGGTGGTGACTTCGTATGCACCGATGTGCTGCGTAATGCCACCCGATTCGCCGGACACCACGTGGGTCTTACGAATCCAGTCGAGGAGAGAAGTCTTACCGTGGTCAACGTGGCCCATGACGGTAACCACCGGATGACGCGGCTGGAGATTTTCCTGAGATTCTTCCTCGATGCCGAGAGCTTCTTCTTCGTATTCTTCCATCAGCTGAGCTTCGTAACCGAATTCATCAGCCAAAATCTGGATCGTTTCGAAATCAAGGCGAGCGTTGATGGTCACCATCATGCCCATTTCCATGCACTTTGCAATGACGCGTGCCGGCATCTGGTCCATGAGACCTGCGAGTTCGCCCACGGTAATGAAGTCAGAAGTCTTGAGAATCTTCTTTTCTTCACCCGAGTTGTTTTCGGAATGTTCCTTGTGATAAACTTTCTTGACCGGGTTCTTGGAGAGGGATGCCATCACGCGGGAGACGTTCTGACGAACGGCTTCCTGCTGCTGTTCCCTCTGCATTTCCTGACGGTCCTTAGTATTGCTGCGGCGGTTCTTGTCGTTGCCATGGCGGCCGTTCTGGCCCTTGCCATTGCCCTTACCGTTCTGGTTGTTCTGACCGAGAGCCTGGTTATTGTTGTTGGAAGCGTTGAAAGCTTCCTGCATGGAACCGCTGGAGAATCCACCGTTACGACCGGTATAGCCGCGGCTACTGCTGCTAGCGTTACCGCCGTTCGGGCGACGATTATTGTTGTTATTGTTGCGGTTATCGTTACCGCCATTGCCGTTGTTCGAGAGACGGCCAAACGTACCCGTGTAACCCTGGCCATTGCCGCCATTGCGGTTTCCGCCATTCGGACGATGGTTGTTGCGAGCGGCCTGAGCCTGCTGGCGAGACTTTTCGATACGGGCAAGGATTGCAGCATCGGGCTTGAAGACCTGGGCCTTCATCGGCGGCTGCTTGAGTTCCGTAGAAGCAGACATCATTGTCGGCTGCGGAGCAGCGGGCTTTGCGACGGCCGGAGCGGCAGGCTTTACAGCCGGAGCAGGAGCAGCAGGCTTCGGAGCTGCTTGTACAGGAGCCGGGGCGGCAGGCTTTGCCTGAGGTGCCGGGGCCGGAGCAGGAGCGGCGGGTTTAACAGCCGGAGCGGCTGGAGCAGCAGGTGCTGCGGCCGGTGCGGGAGCAGGTGCAGCCGGCTTCGGTGCCGGAGCGGCAGGCGCGACTTGAGCCGGAGCAGGTGCGGCGGGCTTCGGGGCAACTTGTGCCGGGGCCGGGGCGGCCGGTTTTACGGCAGCCGGAGCAGCGGGCTTTGCAACCGGGGACTTCGGATCCTGTTTAGCGACAGGCTTCGGAGCATCCTTGCGGGCGCCCGGGCCTTTCTTAAGGCTCACCTTCAAGCCAAGTCTGTTCGTCGCAACCGACGTTTCCTTCTTCTTTGCAGGAGCGGAAGCGGAAGAATCAGATTCAGAAGCGGTAGGCCTCTTGAGATTCTTGTTGCGGGCATCCTGCTTCTGTTTTTCGGCAGCGGCAGCATCCTCGATTTTAGCAAAGTCTGCCATATCCAATTTGGACATATGGGTACGAACTGCAACGCCTGCATCGCGAAGCAGCTTCATCACCACATCAACCTTCAATCCATGAGCATCTGCCCAATCCTTAGGTTTCATTTGAGATTCATTCGTCATGAATAGCCTATTCAATTCCTTTTCTTATTCTTCCGTTAAACTATTTGCCCTGCGCAAAAGTTTTTAAGCGTTCACGTCCTTCTTGACAGCTGCGGCCTTTGCCTTTCTGTCTTCGTCCATACGCTTCGCTCTCATTCTTCTTTCATCCTCATAGTTCGGAGCGAGGATGTTGTTCTTGGCTTCTTCGTCCATCTGAGACCATTCCTGTTCTCCATGAACATCGAGCTTGCGATCCACCAAACGACCGGCAAGTTCCACGTTCTGGCCACCCTTACCGATAGCCTGAGCGAGGTTTTCGTCATCCACGATGATCACGATACGGTCCGTATCCGGAACCGGGAACATCTTGAGGACAGATGCCGGAGCCAAGGAACGCTGAACGAACACGTCGAAGTTTTCGTCCCAGTGAACGATATCGATACGTTCGTTGCCGAGTTCGCGGACAATCGTCTGCACGCGAGCACCCTTCATGCCGACGCAAGCGCCAACCGGGTCAATCTTTTCATCGCGAGAGTAAACAGCGATCTTTGCACGGCGATTCTTGGAGTCACGGGCAACAGCCTTGATTTCGACAGTGCCTTCGTAGATTTCCGGAACTTCCTGACGGAGCAAAGCCTTGAGGAAGTCGGCGTTGGATCTAGACAAAATAACCTGAGCACCGCTCTTCGTAGATTCTTCCACGCGAGCAATCACAGCCTTCACAGAAGCGCCCTGAGTCAAGCGTTCGTGCGGGATCTGTTCGCGAGCCGGGAGTTCAGCTTCAATCTTGTTACCGAGATCGACGATAACATTACGTTGTTCCAAACGAAGCACCGTACCGTTGATGATCGTACCGATGCGGCTGCGGTAGATGTCCATGATGCGCTGGCATTCGGCACTGCGGATGTGCTGGGTCAAGAGCTGCTTTGCAGTCTGGATTGCCTGACGACCAAAGGAGGAGGTCGGGAGTTCCATATAAAGGCTGTCGCCTGCCTGAGCGTCTTCGTTGAAGTCGCGAGCTTCATCGACGAGCATGTAGCCTTCGTCCATTTCAGCCACTTCGTCGGCTGTCATGTTCGGGTCGTAGTCCGGATAGTCATCAACAACTTCGACGTTCAGGAACACATGGACTTCGTTGGTTTCCATGTCGATATCGACGTTAATCTTCTTTTCGATGTGCAGATACTTGCGGGCCGCAGAAATAAGAGCCTTCTTGAGGGCGTCCAAAATCACGGAATCATCGACACTCTTGTCTTCAACGACTTCCTTGAGTACGTCGAGCAAGTTTACTTTCGGTTCGTTCTTCATATAGTTGACCTTCCTATTTAATTTCTACTTCGACCTTGGCCGAAAGCACTTCGGACCGCGGTATGACGATTTCGCCGGCATTGCCCTTAAGCTTGAGCGTCAGATTTTCTTCGTCGGCATTCAAAAGTTCACCAGTCACTGGCTTGCCCGTCGAGCGTGTCACACGGAGCAGGCGCCCCTTGTTGCGTTCAAAATCCGCCATAGACTTGAGGGGGCGGTCTATTCCCGGAGAAGAAACTTCAAGCGTATAAGCGCCCTCGATCAACTCGGGATCCAGGTCCAGCGCATCCGAAAGGAAATGACTCACGTTCGTGCAGTCATCGATAGTAACACCTTCGGGCTTGTCGATAAAGATTCGCAATGTCTTGCGTTTGCCAGCACGGAACACATCAGCTTCTACAAGCGTAACAGATGCGGACTTGCATGCATCGGCAATGAGAGAATTCAGTTTTTCTTGGGCGACCAAATAAACCTCTTACAATAAACGGCGTTCGTATTCGGGCCCGAATCCGGCTCGTTCAAGCCAAATTTGAACCCACGAACGTCAGTACATACCAAATAGAGAAATTTTTTTGCCCTTAGGCAACCGCCTTAATTGACTTTGGCGTCAATTAGCGCAATTTTCATCGTCCCCGTCCAACTGATACGGTTCACCAGGAACGAAGGTAAAAGACGGAGGCAAGGACATCGAGAAATCAGAGATTTCAGTTTGGCGGTTTGCCACAAAGAAATGCAAATGATGAGTGGATCCATCCGCCCAGCCCGTATCATCGGCAGCCCCTCGGCAATTCGAATACATGGCCAAAGGCTCCCCAGCATGGCAACCATGATTATTCTGGGCAAGCGTCTGTAATTTTACGCTACCCGGAGCAGGCAAGTGCGTACCGCCCAAATCAATCACCAGAACGCCATCGACAAACACCCACAAGTCACCACTACTAATAAACTTTAACTCTTCAGGTTCCGGCAACTGGTTTGAGGACTTGTACTGGAAAGCCGTGTACCCCACCATGGTAAAGCCATAATTGCGCAAGTGTTGCAAACCGAGAGCTCCATTCATTATAGTAGCCTGCAAAGCGGCACTATGTCCGGAACCTTCAGAATTTACAGCACGCGGACCACCCGCATTAAGCCAATCTGCACAAAGCTTAGCGGTACTCTGACCGTACAAATCCTGCTGAGTCGAAGCATACTGATACCTGTAAGGCGGGCAGAATATAGAGAGCGACTGAGGTTCAAAAATATCACAAAAACCCTTCGGCTGGATAGTTTCAAGACAAGATTTTGCACTCACCCATTCTCGATTTACCGGGTTCACGCTATCAAGCGGGAAGAACCCGCCATTGTTGGAATTATAATCATAAACAAAGTAATTATTTTCTTCCGTAGACTTCGGAAGCTCAAAGACCATATTGACACGCTTATTCACAGAAGGAACATCGGCAAACCACTGGTCCAAGTTTTTATTGTCGCAACGTTCATTCAGCTTTTTAATGGCAACGCCTTCATACATATCGGGAGTTCCATTGTCATTCACCTTAAACTGCAAATAAGGATCCACCATCCCCGGTGTATAAACAACCGGATTTGCCCAGTTATTTTTTCCGCCAGGGCACTTTGTACCATTCACGTTTTCAAGAGCATTTTTGTAGCCGCGAAAATGCTTAAGCCCAGATAATGCAGTCACAGTCTCAGCACATTCCCCATATTCTAGGACCGGGCCTGCAGAAACCTGTTGCAAATACGGTGGCAAAGCAGGATTCACCTGCATAGGCACCCCATCAACGCCAATTTGAGCCCCCACGCCCGCACTTTCGAAAGAGTACATATTGCCGCACGTGTTGTGGTAAGCCGCAGCCGCATACCATTCTTCATCAAAGCCAAAAGCTTTCATGGTAGCACCAGTCTGGGTCACATAGTTATAGATATCCTCCATATGCTCAACCGATTCTTCCGAGAAGTTTTCGAAATCTGAATGATTCTGCTGAAAATCGCGTATAACGACATCTAAATTAAGCAAAGAAGCATCAACGACAGCCTCTTCTTTTGTGAGAGCATTGGCCCCATCCGTAGGACAAGTCGTTTTTTGCTGAGGTCCATTAACGAAACCTTCTGGCGCAGGATCATCTTCTGCACAAGCGGCCAAAAGCACCATCATTGGCACAATTAAAGCCAAATTTCTTTTATTTCTATTCATTTTTCCTCCTTATTATAGCCATAAAAGTTTGTTCTTAAAATAATAAATTTTTTTGCCAATATGCTATATGGCACTCCATTGGAGTGCATATAGCTCAGCTCGGTCATGCCAACAAGTAAACTTGTTGTCGCGACGCTCGCTTTATACTATATTTAAGATATGGCTTACGTACTTCTCATCCTTATCAGCATCGGCGGGCTTGCGCTCTGCGGTTTTTATCTCAAAAAGAACATTATCCGAATCAAGGATAAGAACAAGGATGAACCCAATAAGTACAAGAAAATCTGGAACTACGTGCCGACCGGACTTTGGTATGGCTACCTGATTTTGTTCTTCGCCGGCCTGACCATCAACAACACAATTTTTTAGTTGTTGGTCAATAGTCGTTAGTCAGTAGTTGTTAGAAGACGCAGTTGTCCTAATTCTTCTCTAGTAACTAGTAACTTAGAACTAGTAACTAAAAAAAACTAATAATACACTTTCTGGGCTTCGAGCCAGCGTTCGTACAAGAACAACGCAATAAAGTTCTTTCCGTCGATAAACTGATGGGCCGCCTCTTCGTAAGGCAAGACTTCAGTGCGGATCCATTCGTTCTCGTCGGTGTAAGTTTGGTTCTTGCCATCCATCGCATTAAGCTCTTCGCGGGTCACGCTACGTTCAATTGCGTAAAGGCGGATGCGTTCGTCCAAAAGTCCGCAGCTTCCAGCAAAGCCGTCGCTTTTACCCTTGTACCAGAAATCCATCAAGTCAATAAGCTCAGAATCTTTTGCCTTGATTTGAGCTTCTTCTTCGAGTTCCGAGAGCGCCACCTTGCGGAAGTCGCCCGACCAGTCGAGAATCCCCGCCGGAATTTCGAGCGAAGCTGTTTCAGAAATGGCGAATCGCGGTTGGCGCACCAGGAGCAAGTATCGCTTGCCTTCGCAATGAAGCACGACGAGCACACCCACAGCATGGCCACGCACAAGCACAATCCCGTGCACAGGCTTTCCATCCGGCAAAAAAGCGGTCGCATTCAGCTTGATGAACAGCGGTTCATGGCGCTTGCTAAAGAAGTCGACTGAAGCAAAATGCACCTTCGTGATGTTGAACTTTTTCTCGGACGCTTCAAGCCACTGCTTGTAAATCTTACTATTGAGAATTATCGGCTTGTCTTCTTCTGCAATTTCGGCAGCAAAGGTATATTCAATCATTTTGACTCCGTCGAATCGACTTTAAGCGTATCGCGAGCGATCGTCGCCGATTTCCAGACTTTATACAAACTATCTACAGATATTCTATCTTCGGATTCAACCACAAGGCTATCCGTCGAAAGGTTAATGGCGACCCAATCCTTCTTTGTCGCAGGGCCACAAGAGAGTTCGCTTTCATCGGGCACAAAAAGTTCACGCAAGAAAGCCATTTTTCCGCCATAATAAATTGACGAATGAGAAAATCCATTTACCATTGCGCACGAAGGAATTTTCTCAATATAATACGTACTCGTATGCCAAACGGTATCCAATCGTTCCATCACCTTGCCAAGCGCGGTCGAATCGTATTCCCACTTGGAATTAAGGCAATAAGTAGAATCTTCAGATGCACAAGCATAACGCACAGGAACAAGGGCGGTATCGCTAGTCTTCCAGGACGTCGGATAAACGGTATCGGCAACAACGTCATTGCACATGTCCACGCGCATCGTGCAGTTTGCACGCAATGTTCTCCAATAGAACTTCTGCGGAGTCAGCGAATCAAGCATGCGCAAAATCGACGGGGATTCTTTTGTCCGTAGCGGAAGCGATTCCGGTTCTGCAAAAGCGGAATCCACAAAAATGCGGAACGTATCAAGTTCCAGCTTTCCACGGCGAAGCATAATGGAATCCAGCAAAGAATCTGCATCGTTCTTTACGACAATCTTCGTAATTTTCGAAGAGAGCTCATTCGTCATGCGCTTGAATGTCGTATCCGGGCGATACATCGGAGACGAGCAATCGTCCGTATTCACCTTGAAGTTCACCTCCGGCGCAAAGACAAGCACGGAATCCTCAAAGGAGTAATTCAGGTCAATGGAAGTCAACGAGCAATTCGAAAACGACCAGATATTGGAAAGCGTAATATAGAGCGTATCCGAAACCAAGTGAATCGCTCTGCCCGAATCAAGCTTTGCTCCAAGAAAATAGCCCTTGCCTTCGACCAATTCTCCATTGGGCATCACCGGGAGCGGGCCATCGCCATCCTGAGCGCACGAAGAAAAAAGCGCCACTAGCGCAAGCAACCAATATACAGGGAACAACAAAGCACGCTTCATATAAATTTACTCAAAATGGCAGATTCTTTTTAAAAATTGCAATTTGCGCAGAGTCCACCGGATGCGTCGCCTTGTAGAAATCTTTCCAACGAACGAACAAGCCATTCTGGCGAACGGTCAAAAAGAACGAAGAACTGTCCTGCGGAGAGAGGCGCCCCACCGCATCCTTAAAATCAAGCGTCTTGCCGACAACAGGAGCCATCTTCCACGACCCAATGCCAAACATGCGCGAGGTAATTCCGTTTCCGTGATTGAGTTCTACGAACATGCCAAGCGAATCCTTCCCCGCTTCAAGCACAACGCCCGGAAGCACAGGGTAAATCGGAGCTTCGCCAAGTCCCTTGAATAAATCAGCCGAGAGCAACTGTTCCAAGCCTTCGAAGTCAAAGTTGTCTACAATCGCAAGGGCAGACCATCCAAGCGGCACGTGCGGACACGGCCCCGGGAAAAGGCAGCCCGTCTTGCTCGAAATCCAGACCTTCGAAGAATCCTCACGCATCATGTGCAAAAAGACATTCCGTGTAGAATCTTCAAGCACAACCAAAAGCGCATCCCCAAAATCTTTCTTGGATGCCACCCAGTGAATCTTGGCGCCATCGCTTGCCAAATTTTTCACATAGCGCAAGAACGTATTCGGAAGCATCAGGGAATCTGTCACAATCCAAGAACACTGCGCATAATCATTCTTGAGCTCAAACGGCGTACCGTCATACGACGTACAGCCCGCAATCCAGTCTTCGACAGCCGGAGGAGCAGGTTCTTCGTTCCCAGGAAGCGGAAGCATATCCACAAGCTTGTGGAACCAGCCATTCGTATAGGCGACGACAATCAAGGTAAAGACTATGATAATCCTTATCAGCGGGAATTTTCGGCTTTCCCGCATTCTTCTTCTTTTTCCTTGATACTCAGAAAACTCTACAGCCATCGGTTACAGGATTAAATAAGAGACAACAGCAATTACAATCAGCAAAAGTACAATCACAGCGACAAGGGAACCCTTCGAAGACGGAGTCTCGTCCACAAGCGGATTCTTGTCCAGGATTTTCGGCTCCACGACAGGAGCAGCCGGAGTAACAGGAGCAGTCGGAGACTCTTGCGTGGCAGGAACTTCTTGCACGGCAGGCGTTTCCTGTGAAGCAGCTTCTGCAGGTTTCTCGACTTCAGCCGGTTTAGCCGGTTCTTCGGCAACAGACTTTTCGGCCTGTTCGAGGGCGCTCGCCTGCTGTTCAACCGGCAGGAATGATGCCATTTCGTCAGCGCTCACGAAAATGCGGATAAAGCGCTCGAGCCCGACCTTTCTCAAGCTCCTCGCCAGCGATTCGCGGTCGGCAAGAACTGCAAACGTTCCGTTGCGCTTAGAAAGTTCCTGATGGAACTGCATAAAGGCATTGTACGCATCGCTGTAAACAAAATCAATGCCCGTCAAGTCCACGCCGATAAACTTGGCATCAGCATTAGCTGCAAGAACATCGCGGAAACTAGCCTTAAACGTTTCGGCATCAAAAGCACCAATCGGATTGAGCGGCGCCGGAAGCAAAAGGAATAAACCCACACTTTTTGAATCAGCCATCTTAGAATCCCCTATTCCAAAATTTCATCATCAGTTTCAACAATCGGAGTCGGTTGTGTAGGAGCTACAGCAGGAGCAGCAGGCACCACAGGCTTAGCATCTTCTGCCGGAGCCGCAGTAGCAGGCGCCGTTTGAGTCGTCGGCGTTACCGGTGCGGCAGGAGCCGAAGGCACTGGCGAGCTTTCCGGGACCTCATTCACCGTAGGTGCGGCCGGCACAGGCGTTTCCTGTATGCTTTCTTCTACAAAATCTTCGACCGGCAAATCTTCCGGTTCCTCAGTCACCAACTTCTTTGTAGTTGCAGTCTTGTTCGTGTGCCCAGATTCCTTCGGCTTGTGTCCAAAGAGATACGGGCTAAAGTTCACGCTCACGCGATGCACCGGCGAGAACACCGGATGAGATTCAAAGGCGTAATCCACTTCAAGGAAGTTTGCAATCGTAAGACCGGCACCCGCCGTCACGCTCTTGAACGTGGTAAAGCTGCTTAAACCAACGCGCAACTTGAGGCCAAAGTCAAATGCAAATTCCACACCGCCATGACCGCCAGACAGCCAGTCCAGAGGATTTTCCCAAATGCGTTTGCCGTTAGTATCGGTTTCAAAATCCAAATCTCTAGCTTCACGATGGAAAAGCCCTGCACTCTGCCAATAGAAATTGAACTTGCCGTACAGGTAGTTCACAGGCAAGCCATAGCTCAAGGCCAAATAAAATTCCGGTGAAGAATATTCAAACTCGCCCGATTCCCAGGAGGTGGCCGACGAGGTCCAGCCCTTCAAGAGACCGGATACATAAAAATCGTCCTTGATCTGGTAACGAGCGCTAGCATCGCCACGGAAACCCCAGCCACTCTGGTCCATATCACGATACAACACATGGAACGCAAGGCCCAAGTCCAAGCGGTCTATAATGCGGCGTCCCCAAGCGACAGAGAAAACCCAGTCTGCAATCGAAAGCGTGTTGTAATCCGTACCTTCCGGCAGCGGGTCGCCTTCACGGATGTACGGGATGTCGTCTGCACCAAACCTGGAGAACGAAACGCCTAAGCCCTGATGACCCGGGAGCGGAATCACCATCGATGCATAATCGTACTTGGTATCTTCGTAATAAGCCGTATGCGAGAACGAAGCCCACATGTATTTGGCCTGAGAAAGCTGGTATGCATTGGTGCCTAGCCCAAGATAATCACCTTCGACCGCCAAAGTTGCAGAACCCAAGGCCGCAGAACGCGCACCCGGTTCAATATCAAGAGTAGCATTCGCACCCACAACGCGGTCGGCCGCAAAAGAAGTCGACACAAGCGCACAGGCAAGGAAACAAGTCCTGAGAGATATAAATTTTTTCAAAAAAGACATTTGGTGACAACTAAAATAGATATTTTTCTTTTTGAAAACACTTTAAAAAAATGCTTTTAGACGAATACATCCAAAATTTCCTGATATACTTGCAAACCCAGCGCAGGTATTCCGAAAGAACGGTCATTACGTACCGAAAATCGCTCGAAAAATACCTCGCCACGCTCGACGGGAATGCACCACTCGAAGCATTTTCCGAAATGAACGTCAAGGCCTTCGTGTGGGATTTGAAAATCAAGCAAAAACTTGCGCCTACAAGCATCTGCGAGCACCTCGCCGCTCTGAAAAGTTTTGGCAAGTACCTCGTCCGTTCCAAGATTTTGCAAAAGAATCCCGCCGAAGCGGTCCCCATGCCCAAGCGCCCCAAGCGCCTCGTCGCATTCCTCGGTCAAAAGGACCTCGCCGAAGAGAAATTCCCTGAATTGCCCGAGAATCCGACGCTCCCGCAAGTCCGCGCACGTCTTTTGCTCGAACTCATTTACGGTTCGGGACTTCGAATTTCGGAATGCCAGAGTCTCTGCTGGAATCAATTACAGACAAAAGAAAGACTAGTCCGAGTGATTGGTAAGGGCAACAAGGAACGCATCGTCCCGATTACAGACACGCTAATATCTTGGCTCGAAAAATTCAGGGCCGTTGAAATTGAAGCAGGGCACACGCCAACAATTACAAGCTACGTGTTCTTGAGCGAAAACGGAAAGCCCTATGACATCCGCACTCTCCGGAACGACATTCACAACTTGTTGCGAGATATCGGCTGGGAAGGGAAAGCGAGCCCGCACGTGCTGCGCCACAGCTTTGCCACGCACCTGCTAGAGAACGGTGCCGAAATCATGAGTGTCAAGGAAATGCTCGGACATTCGAACATTTCCACCACGCAAATCTACACGCACGTGAATGCCGAACGCCTCAAGCAGGCCTTCAAGAAAACGCACCCGCGCGCTTAGCACACTACTAGAAGAAGCTTCCCTTCACGCCAACGGCGATGGTCCACTGCTGACCGATATCGCTCCAGTCCGGAGCGTTCCACTTCTTCATCGGCTTTTCGCTGTATTCATTCTGAGCATTTGCGCCACCCGCCTTGTCATGAATCGGGAGCGAGAACGCAAGGAACACCGGGAAGTCCGGGTTCGAGAATTCCAAGCCGTACACAAGAGCCAACGACCAAGCCTGGTGATCCGGGTCCGGTCTCGGGTCGTAAGTACCTTCAGATTCAGAAGAAATCCAGGCTACGCCAAGCGGAATCGAGAAATTCACGCCAAAGGACTGCACAATGCCCGAACGACCACGATAGCCATAAGCGACAGAACCGCCAATAGACGGCGGAGTGAATGCGCCAAGGTCATTTTCGCCATACGGCTTAAAGCGGTAATTGAAACGGTCACCATGTTTCTTGATGTCCTTCCAATAGCTGTCGTTGAACTCATTCTCGCCCGAGAACAAGTGCATCGCAAACGGGTGCGTATAGCTCAAGCTGTAAAGCCAAATGCCCTTGTCCGTATCGCGGCTGTAATCCCATCCAAGCGTAAACGAGTAAAGGCCACTCCCCTTCTGGAAACTGCTCGGCAAGATTTCCTTACCACCATCCTTGCCACGCTTGACATCGTACTGTCCCGTCGGAATCGTAAGCGATGCCGAAAGCGAAGCCGCACCGCCACTGCCAATCGTCTTCGAGAAATCGAACGAGATATCGCCAAGGCCGCCTGTAGTGCGGTCCGTCGGAGTCTGGTTACTGCGATACTGCACTTCGCCCTGATGACTCATGAACGGAATCGTCACGCCCACCTTAGTATCCCATGTCGGCTTGATTGAGAAATGCGGATTCACCGTAAAAGCAGAAAAATTCTGCCCCACATTATACTTTGTAAAAACTTCCGCTTCGAGATAACCGCCCGAAACGCCCTGGCCAATCCACTTGATGCCATCGCCAGAACCGCCACCGGAACCGCCTGCACCGCAACCACCAATGGATTCCCACGGAGTCGCAGGTGTCACAGGGGAATTAAAGCCTGCGTAAAAAGCAACCGCAGCGAGTGCGACAAGAGAACACCCCTTAATCAAAAAATTCTTCTTCATACAGCACCTCACGGAAGCTTAAGCAAATAAGCGTACTTATACCCCGTCGACAGGAACTTGCCATCGGGAGAACGTCCACCAATCATCGGGACCGGTGCAAGTTCAACATTGTCGTCAACCCATTCTACCAACTGATTGCCCGTAGCGCCCGCCTTCAAGCGAACTTCACGCATGACCGTACGTCCGGCAGAACCGTCCTGAGCGGCAGAATTATCTAAATGAATCTTATTGTAGTATGTGGCCTGTGTAAATTCCGTCCAAACCACAAAAAGGCGGCCATCCGATTCAAACCAGTGCGGCTGAGCCGGATCCGACTTCATGTCCTTCGTACGGGGAATTTTGACAGCTTCCGCATCCTTAGAAAGTTCCTGGATATAGGCTTCCCAAGTATCTTCCGATTTTGTCATCACGTTATACACGACAAAATTTCCATCCGGCGAAATCATCGGGCTTTCTATCTTCCAGTTACTGCGATCTGCAGGCTTTTTAAGCTTAATCGCCTTCGACTTTCCGCCATTGGCATAGTCGATAAATACGATATTTTGCGGGTCACCATCCGAACCATCGGCATAAGTCAAGCGCACATTCTTCGTACCAAAAAAGCCTTCAACGGTCGATTCATCGGCGTCTTCTTCAACCTTTGCCGCAGGGTCTACCCAAACATGCGGAGTCGCCTGTTCAATAATGCCCTTGTCATAGAACCAGAACTTTTTCTTATCCGACGTACGGGCCGCAAAAATGCCGTAATCCAGAACGTCACCACAGGTTCCGTTTCCTTCGATACCAACGCCACGCAACGCAACGACGAAATTCGGATGGGTACTCCATTCCGGGTCCTGGAACTGGCATTCGCCCTTGTCCTTATCGATCATCAAGTACCACTTCACATTATTTGCGGTATCCGAAATCGTCAAACGGTCGTGCTGTTTCACATCAGTCACAGAAAATCCGTCATCATGGCTATTGACTTTAATCTTGCTAAAGTTGAGCCACAGCATCGAGGCCGGGAATTTAACCGTATCCTGAGAAATCGACGGGTTGCAAATTTGCTCACTTCCGTTAATGGAGTAAATCGTTCCCATTTCGGAACTGGTTTGTTTTTTGGAATCATCATCCAGAGATTCAGCCTCGAACGGCTCGGGGCTATAGCACGCCAAAAGTGCAAAGGTCGAAAGACCAAGGAGTAAAGACTTCTTATTCATCATCTTGTAATATAACAAGAATTAGAACTTAGAAGTTAGAACAGGGAGCTGAGAGATGGGTTTTGACTCATTAGTTCGGAGTTAGGAAGTCGGAATTAGGAATTACAAGTTACTAGTTATTAGCTAATAACTAATGACCATTTACCAATGACCAACGACTAACAACTAACCACCCTTTCGCGCTTTCTTGAATTTTTCGCGGATCAACTGCAAATCGTGCTGGTAGGGGTTCCGCACGAAATCGTCAAAAGCCCAAGCCGTCGGGTGGAAAACGCCCTTCGCATACGTCAATAGCATGTCGAGCCACACACCCTTGCCCGCATAGAGCTTGAACGGACCACGTTTGTAGCTCGGGAGAACCACCTTGTCCATGTCCATATAACCAATGTCGATATTCACATGGCGCAGTTCAGGAGCCTCAGCCGATGCGGTTGTGAGTTCCAGCGCATTGCTGCGTTCCTTTTCTTCGGCAATCGTCTCCGGCGGGATTTCCTTTTCAAAGGAGACTACTCCACGATACAGGTCATCACCCATCTCGGGCTTGTAGTAATCCGTCTTGTCAAACGCAAAGAGACGCCCTTTATGGCGTATCGGACCCCATGTCTTTTCCAATAGTTCAATAACGTTCGGGTCCCATTCAGAGCCCTTTTGCAACACAAATGCTATCAGTTGCGCATTTTCAGAAAATTGAGAAGCTTTCATTTTTTTAATGCGGGATAATCATCAACGTCGATCGGATTAGTTCCATCTGCTGTGCTGTAAAAGTAGCATTTTCATAGCCGTCGACCGTCACCGGGAACATGATGTTATCCAAATCCGGGCAGGTATAAATACTGGCCTTCACTCTAGATGCCACGCCCTCTCTCGCACAAGCTCCACGAGAGTCAATAGCATCTTCCGCCGCCTGCTTGTAAAGACCGCTATTTAAGATGTATTCACAGAACGGCGTATCCGTCAGCCCATCTTCGATATTCGACAAATCCCCAGAAATATCCGAAGGGACAAAGCCACTCAAATTGCTGAGATTCAAATCGCGCCTAGTCGTCGAAGTATGCCGAAGTCCAAAGGCATGGCCAGTCTCATGTATAGCGGTCAAGGCGATACTGTTCGAAGAGAGAAGTTCATACTCACTTGGCGATTTACGGACATGCGTACCTATAACGACCGAGTTTTCCCGACCCGAGCCAAGTACGCCCGCAAACAAATGAGAAAATCCCATGATGTCATTGGCGCCAATGCTATGGACAAGCATAATATTCAATGAACTCTGAAGCTCTTTTTCGGGCCAGTCAGCGAGGTCGCTCACAAACACATCTTCCGAACTCATACCGGCAACCCAAGGCTGATTCGCCGGATATAAAGAGCCTAAAGTCGGATGGTTATGGGCATAGCGCACATACAACGTATCGATGGTCACACCATAATATTTCTCACGGAAAAGCTTTAGCATGTAATTTGCCAATTCATTGGTATTCATGCCGTCAAGCGTATTTTCCATAGCGCCCACAACAATCAAGTTTATCGAGAAATGGTCACTATTAGTCCCAATTCCAGTTAAACTTATGTTATTTACAGTACCCTTATAATATTCCCCATTGACGCCAAGCGATGTAAACCAAACCGACATTTTATTCTCTCCACAAATAAAGGAGTAGACATAGCGGTTTCCGACAACTGTTGGCAACAAGGAGCGCACTTTGGTAAAGCCCAGGCGACCTTCCACGCCCTTGATATTATACGTACGGAAAAGTTGTAATTCAGGAATCGGTTGCGAAGGATCTATATCAAAAGAAAGCGTGTATGATGCCCCCGGATGCAAATAAAGAGCAATTCCACGGGCCAAATTTGCCGCCGCAGAATCGTTTTTTGCCATATCGTTGGGGTAAAGCCTGTAGTCAATCGAACGACTCGTATCGGGCGGAAGAATTCTTTCATCGTCAGCACTGACCGTTTCTGAGCACGACGTAAAAAAACACCCGCACAAGACGCACAAAAGCCCCAGGAACCACACTTTTTTACAAAAATTTTTCATAAAACCCAAGTCCAAACACTCCTAAATCGCGTGTATAAAAATAGACACCCACTTAAAATACAAAAGAATTACGAAAATGAAAAAAAATATCAAAGAAAAAATATTTATCGCATTTAAGGACCTTTTAGCCCCACTTGATGGCAAGCCAGCCCTTGTAAGCGCATTGGCCGTAGCATCAACAATTATAGCCCTAGATGAGCCCCAAATGGCCATTTTTATGCTAGGAACGCTATTTTTACTCACGCATTTCTTCAGGCGGCACATCCAATGGGTGATTTTAGTGTCTTTAGCGGCAGGAATTATCGCCCATGAGGGGTTTCCGGGGATTTTGGAACCATCGAACGAGCAATTTGTGAGCGAAATAGTCGGCAAAAGCGATGCCGTGAGCATCGAACGCCCGGTATTAACCGAGCGTGAGTGCGAGAGCGAGGCGAAGAAGGAGTCCCCGACATGCATAAGAGCCGAGCGGTCTTATGAGGGCAATTCTAGCTGCGGGAAAGTCGAATCAAGGCTCCCACGTCCCAAAGGGACGGCGTTTATCATCAACGTTACAAGTTATGCCGAGGATGCTGCTATAGGAAAAGCAGAGGAAACAGCTCGCGAGAGTGCGCACGAGAATGCGCGCGGGGCGTATAAAGTGCGCCTGACCGAAAAACGCAACTTGCCGGACCTCCCTTTGCCCGGGGATTCCATCTGTTTTGAGGCTTCATGGTACCCCGTGACGCCACCGAGCGTTCCCGGCGCTTTTGACACGCAAAACTGGCTAAAATCGCAAAATTTGGCCGCTTATGGCAAATTCAAGCATTGGGAAGCATACCCCGGTGATTGGACTTTCGAACGGAGCTTTTTTAAGTTCCGGCAATTTATGCAGGCGAGATTCGCAAAGTACCTCGACCCCGCCGAAACGGGACTCTTGATGGGGCTTTTGGCAGGGGACCGCTCGGGGATTCCGGAAGTGCTGCGTAGCGATTTTCAGCGGTCGGGGCTTGTGCACGTGCTTGCAATCAGCGGATTTCACGTGGTTTTGCTCGCAGGAATGCTCATGATTTTCTTGAAAGCGACCGGACTTCCGCATAAAGCGGTAACCATCATTGCCGTCACACTCCTTGCAATTTACGTTCCCGTCACGGGAGGCTCGCCAGCAGTTCGCCGTGCGGTCATGATGTTCGCCATCCCGCAAATTGGCACTTTATTCGGGAAACCCGCGAATACACTTAACAGCTTAGGCGTCGCTTTACTCCTTATCATCTTGCCAGAGCCTGGCGTCATCTGGAATCCGGGATTCCAACTTTCTTTTGCCGCGACCGCAGGGATTATCATCGGCACGCCACACAACCCGACAAAGTTTTTGCCCGACAGTTTCAAGCAAAATAAGCTTTGGCAAAAGATTCAAGCATTCGCCATCGATCCGACTTACGTTACACTCTGCGCCACACTCGCCACAGCGCCGTTCCTGATTCATCATTTCAAGACGCTTTCGCCGTTCGCATGGTTCGGAAACATCATCATCGTGCCTGCCATTTCGCTCGGCATGCAGGCGGGGCTTTTCGCACAGCTCTCGCCCATTGACTTTATCTGCGGAACGTTCTGTGCTGCCGCGAGATTCTTTTTGCGATTAGCATCGCTATTGACGCGAATTCTTTCGGATTCTGCGGCCGCCTCGATGACCGTCGGGCCATTCTCGCCAGCGGTACTGCTTGCGCTCGGAATCTTGATTTTACTTTTGCCGATTTGCTACAAGAATTACATCGCCCGCAAGTATGCATTTTTATGCGTTTTAGTCGCCGCCGCATTATTTGCATTTGAAAGCTACTGCGAAGTTCTGCACCCATCGTGGACGCTCACGACCATCGATGTCGGGCAAGGCGACAGCCACCTCATCAAGGCGCCATCCGGCAGATATTTTCTCGTGGACGCAGGCGACAACAGCCGTCAAGATTCCGGCAAAGACATCATCGTACCATTTTTGCACCACATTGGTGTGAGCAAACTCGATGCGCTCATCATCACGCACCCCGACAAGGACCATTTCGGCGGAGCGCTTTCGCTATTGAAAATGTTCCCCGTCAAGGAACTTTGGACAAGCGATTGTTCTATGAAAGAAAGCAAACCCGACTGGCAACAAGTCCTCAGCGAAGCCCGCAAAAGGAGCATTCCCATCCGCAACATCCATCGCGGCATTCTATGGAAAGAGAACTACTTCGAAATGCGAACAATCCACCCACGAAACGATGTCTGCGTTGAAGCCAACGAAGGGAGCATCACACTTAGGCTCAAGGGGCTCGGACATTCAGTTGTGCTTACCGGAGACCTCACCGTCAAAGGCGAAAAAGAAATCATGAAGACAGACGCCTATCTGAAAAGCGATGTGTTGAAGCTCGGGCATCACGGTTCCAAGACATCCAGTAGCGTACCGTTCTTGAACGCAGTCTCCCCCACGTACGCCATTATCCCGAGCGGTCGCAAGAACAAGTTCCGCCACCCGCACAAGCAGGTGACCGACCGCCTCGACTCGCTTAACATTCCCTACATCAACACCGCAAAAAAAGGGACGATAACGTTCACGTTCGTCCCTGATTCCATCAGCTATACAACAATGTGGTAAACAGTTTGTCATGCCCGCCTCCGAGCGGGCACCTTCCTCTCGTGATTGCCTACTTCTTCAAGCAATCAAGTGCAGTATCGTGCAAGAGCCCGTTCGTCGCAATGCTCGTGAAGCCTTCGTAAATCGGAGCCGTCGGCTTGCCGTTTACGTCGAAGAGCTCGGTCTTACCGTCAATGGTACTGAACTTGCCACCCGCTTCCTTCATCAAAAGCGGGAACGGAGCAATATCCCACAGCGAAACAACCGGATCCACCATGATTTCGGCACGGCCAGCAGCCACGAGGTAATAACCGTAGCAGTCACCCCAGCCACGATGCAAGCGGGCGCTGCGACGGAGCTTCGTAAAGCCTTCACCAAAGCCCTTGTCTTCCATCGTATTGACCGTTCCCGAAAGCACAAGCGCATCGCTCAACTGCGACACCTTCGAAGCACGAACTTCACGGCCGTCCAAGAATGCGCCACCGCCATTCACCGCCCACACAGCGCTCTTCATTGCAGGTAAACGAATCACGCTTGCAATCGGAACGTTCTTGTGGTAAAGGCCAATCAGCGTTCCGAACAAAGGCACACCATGGATAAACGACTTAGTGCCGTCAATCGGGTCAATCACCCACTGGTATTCCGCATCCGGACTTTCAATGCCGAATTCTTCGCCAATGACGCCAAAGCCGGGAGTTTCCTTCGCCCAGAATTTACGGGCGAGTTCTTCCGTTCCCTTGTCGGCAATCGTCACGGGAGTCTTATCGGCCTTCCATTCGACGCCAACATCGTTCTGATAAAACTTGAGGATGTTCTCTTCGGCAAGTTCAGCCGTCTTAAGCGCAATCTTCAAGAGTTCCAGATTCTCGGGAGCGACACCTGCCTTTGCAATTTCGCGATTTTCCATAACAAGCTCCTAGCCGACCCACTTCTTGACAAGCGAAACGAGGAGTTCGTTTTCTTCGGGCTTACCAACCGTGATGCGGATGTGTTCCGGCATACCAAAGCTCGTAAGACCACGAACAATCATGCCGTTCTGTTCCAAGAACGAAACGAGTTCCTTGGCGCGTTCACCAATATGCACGCAGATAAAGTTTGCCTGCGTCGGAAGCACCTTGAAGCCAAGCGCACTAAGTTCGCGGTTCAAGTATTCAAAGCCAACAGCGTTGTTCTTGCGAGTCGTTTCAACGTGAGCCGTATCAGAAAGAGCTGCCACGGCAGCCACCTGAGCAGCCTGGTTCACGTCAAACGGCGGCTTGATTTTCCACATGGCGCGGACAACTTCAACACTTGCCATCGCATAACCCACGCGGAGCCCAGCTAAGCCGTAAATCTTACTGAAAGTACGGTTGAGGAACAAGTTCGGGTATTCCGAAAGCAGCGGAGCCATCTTCGGATAATCGGCAGCCGTTGCAAATTCAGCATAAGCTTCATCCAAGAACACGAGAACATTCGATGGCACTTTTGCAAGGAAACTGCGAATTTCGGCTTCGGTGTAATAGTGACCGGTCGGGTTGTTCGGGTTGCAAATGAAAGCCACGCGAGTCTTTTCGTTAACAGCAGCAGCGAGCTTATCCAGCGAAGCCTTTTCATCGCCTTCGCCAACGCCAATAAAATCGGCACCGTTCGAAAGCGTCGTAAACTTGTACACGGAGAATGTCGGCGTAATGCCCACGCAATTGTCGCCCTGGCGGATAAAGGCCTTGCCCACCATGTCGATGATTTCATCGGAACCGTTACCAATCACAATCTGGTTGGTCGAAACGCCATACATCTTTGCAATCGCATCAATGAGCTTCGGAGCATCGCCGCGCGGGTACAAGTGCAACGAATTTGCAATTTCGTGGAACGCTTCCACCGCCTTCGGGGAAGCACCCAACGGGTTTTCGTTAGACGCAAGCTTTACAACATTCTTAAGACCATAACGTTCACGAATTTCGTCGATGGACTTGCCTGGGACGTAATCGGAAAGTTTAGAAAGTTCTGGACGCGGTTCTACCACAAATACCTCCATTTTACGCGTGTAAATTTAGCTTTTACCGGGCGATTTATCTAACTTTGATGGACATGAAACGCATTCTTTGCCTACTAATCACCATTTTAGCAACAAGTTCTTTTGCATTGGACCATTTCTGGGACATGCGCTACAACTTCGGCCCCGAAAGTCGCCCGTCACCCAAGATGGGAATCGGTCTTGGCATCCGCTCGCCGTTCAATTCCGATGTCCTTTTCCCCATCAACTTCACGACACGCCTCAACAAAAACTTTGACGTTGGTGCAAAGCTCGACATCAACACTTACAATAAATTAGAAGAAACAAGGACAGCGCTTGATCTTGGCGTTCGTTACCGCTACAAACCCAGTTCCTATATCGCTTTTGACGGCTATCTCGACTTGAGCGAAACAAGCCAAAGCGCCTTGGCTTTCACCATCGGCACACAGCAGTTTATCGCCAAGTGCTTTGCCAACTACTATGAACTTCGCGCCGGCTTCCTTGATGGAGCAACCGGCAAAGACGGCTACGCAAAGTTCTCGGCATCCATGATTCCGACAATCGTTTTCGGACAAGTTCTCCGCATGTTCCTTGAAGTCACTTCATCTGCAAGTATCGGTAATCTCAAAGACGATTTCATGGTCGACATTATTCCTAAAATGGAACTTACATTCGGCGGGACGCACGTTCGTGTAGACTTCGACGTCGGCGTTATGCAAGAAAAGAACAATGATCGAAAGACCATTGCTCTTTACGTTATGACAGCATTGTAGTCTAATTACTTCACTACAAACATTCCGTCCTTGTAGTCCACGACAGCGGGCTTTGCTGCACTCACAGTGCCCGAAAGTATTGCGTGGCTCAACGGACGTTCAATGTTGCGTTCGATGTAACGCTGGATCGGGCGAGCACCGAATTCTGGCTGGTAAGCACCTTCCGCAATCGCATCAAGTGCCGCATCCGAAAGCGTAAGCACCAAGTCCTGACGGGCAGCGCGGTTCGCCAAATCCGCAAATTTGAGTTTCACGATTTCGCGAATCTGCTTCTTCGAGAGGCTCTGGAACACAAGCACTTCGTCCAAGCGGTTCAAGAATTCCGGGCGGAAGAACGCATGCAAGTCGGCTTCGACATCCGCAAGCGCAACCTGCGGCGGTTCACCGTTCTTGGCGTTAGCCGCACTCAAGCGGAACTTCTCGGCACCCAAGTTCGAGGTCATCAAAATCAAGGTGTTCTTGAAGTTCACCGTACGGCCCTTGCCGTCCGTCAAACGACCGTCATCGAGCACCTGCAACAGTGTATTGAACACGTCCGGATGCGCCTTCTCGATTTCATCGAGCAAAATCACGCAGTACGGATGCGTACGTACAGCTTCGGTCAGCTGGCCGCCTTCTTCGTAGCCCACGTATCCCGGAGGAGCACCGATCAAACGGCTAACGCTATGCTTTTCCATGTATTCGCTCATGTCGATACGGACAAGTGCGTTTTCGCTATCGAAAAGTTCCACAGCCAAAGCCTTTGCAAGTTCCGTCTTACCCACGCCCGTCGGGCCCAAGAAGAGGAAGCTTCCAATCGGCGCATTTTCACGAGAGAGGCCGCTACGGTTACGCAAAATCGCTTCGGACACGGCTTCAACAGCTTCGTCCTGGCCAATCACACGGGCATGCAGACGTTCGTCCAAGTGCAACAACTTTGCCTTTTCGCCTTCGCAGAGCTTTGTCACCGGAATGCCCGTCCAACGGCTCACCACAAGCGCAATCGTCTCTTCGGTGACTTCTTCGCTCAAGCCGCCTTCTTCGGCACTCTTGCGGAGCGCTTCGGTCTTCTGGGCCAATTCCTTTTCGATGTTCACAATCTTGTTGTACTTGAGTTCGGCAGCGCGGTTCAAGTCGTAACGAGCTTCAGCCTGTTCCATCTCGTCCTTTGCCGCCTTCAAGGATTTCTTCAAGTCCTGAACTTCGGCAAATGCGGCACGGCGATCTTGCCAGCGTTCCTGCATCTGCTTGACGGCAGCATCGGTCACAGCAAGGTCTTCACGGAGTTCTTTCAAGCGCTTGACGCTCGCTTCATCCGTTTCCTTCGAAAGCGCCTGCTCTTCGATTTTCATCTGGAGTTCCTTACGCTGTAAGGTATCGAGCGCTTCTGGGACCGTGTCCATCTGCGTTTTCACAAGGCTTGCCGCCTCGTCAATCAAGTCAATCGCCTTATCCGGGAGGAACCTATCACTGATGTAACGGTTCGAAAGTTTCACAGCAGCGACGAGCGCGTTATCGTGCAGACGCACGCCATGGTGCGCATCAAAGCCATCCTTAATGCCACGCAAGATGGAAATTGCTTCGTCTTCACTCGGTTCCGAAACCTGCACCGGCTGGAAACGACGTTCCAAAGCGGAATCCTTTTCAATGTATTTGCGGTATTCCTGAGTCGTCGTCGCACCAATGCAATGGAGTTCGCCACGAGCAAGCTTCGGCTTTAGCATATTGCCCAAGTCCATCGAGCCTTCGGTCTTACCGGCCCCCACAATGTTGTGGAGTTCGTCAATGAACATAAGCGTGTTGCCATCTTCTTCAATCGCATCAATCACAGATTTGAGACGTTCTTCAAAATCGCCACGGTACTTAGCGCCTGCCATCAAGGCAGACAAATCAAGCGCAAAGACCTTCTTGCCCTTCAACGCATCAGGCACGTCACCGCGGTAAATACGTTCGGCAAGGCCTTCGACAATAGCCGTCTTACCCACACCCGGTTCACCGACCAAGCAAGGGTTGTTCTTTGTCTTACGGCTCAAAATCAAAATCACACGGCGGATTTCTTCTTCACGGCCAATCACCGGAGAGAGCTTTCCGTCTGCCGCCATTTCCACGAGTTCACGACCGTAGAGTTTCAGCGGAGACTGTTCCTCGGCATTCGCGGCACCCGCAAACGGGTCCGAAAGCCAAGTTTCCACCACTTCGGTCGAACCGAGCGCATCTTCAAAAACCTTGGCAAGTCCACGGTCACCCGAGAACTTCATCAAGGCCACGAGCAAATCGCCCGGCGTCACCATACGGCTGACTTGACGAGCAGCCTGCACAGCGGCACGCAAGATGCGGTTCAAGTCGCTATCCGGTTCCACATCCGGGTTCACGCCTTCCATGCGCGGGATTTTCTGGACAAACGGCTCCAAACGGCCTCGTAGTTCATTCGTCTTGACGCCCTTGGACTTATAAAGTTTCTTCAGGGTTGCATCAGGGCCTTCAACAAGACCAACGGCCAAATGAGCCGCACCCAAATAAGAGTGCGAACAGCGGTCGCGCAAGCTTTGCGCCTTGGCCAAGACCTTTTCTGCATCGTTAGTAAAATCTGACATAATAGACCTTCTTTCTTTTTTTACGCCTTACCCTATGCAAACGGCGTGCCAAAACGCCCCTAGCTCCCCAAAATCGCGATTTTCAGCGAAAAAACGGCAATTCAAGCCGTTCCAAGTCCCCACCCTATTCAAAAAATAACACGCCAACGTTTCAAAAGCAACGATTCAGAGGATTTTTTTGAAACAGATTTTATAGGCGTTGTAAGTGTTGTTGCCTGTTGTAAGTGTTGTAAACCTTTACATCGGAAAAGTTCTAAAAAGCACCACCAATACTCCAATTTAAACTATTTTATGGATACAAAACCAAACATCCCATACACCAAAACAACGGCACCTCTCACGAGATGCCGTTGTTTCTTTTTTACATGCTTTTCTTGTTTTATTCGAAATGGTTTTGTACTTTACTTGTATTGACAACCCATAATACTCCAAAGCCCTCTTGCGAGGGCTTTTCCATTTTCATGGGAGTTTTCCATTTTCATTGGAAAAGAGCGCGACTACCGTCCACCAACGAGAATTTGATCGACTTTAATAGACGGCTGCCCAACGGTTACTGGCACGTGTCCCGAAGAGGCTCCGCAAACGCCTGCGGCCTGTTCAAAGTCTGTACCGACCATGCTAATGCGCGGCATGATTTCGTGGCCTTTACCGATAAGCGTTGCTCCACGGACCGGCTCACAAATCTTGCCATTACGAATGACGTAACCTTCATCGACGGCAAAGTTGAATTCACCCGTAGCCGGGTTCACAGAACCGCCAGCCATGCGGGCAGCATAAAGTCCGTTATCCACGCTTGCAATCATGGAATCAAGAGTATCCTTGCCCGGAGCGATAAACGTATTGCGCATACGGCTTACAGGTGCATACTTGTAGCTTTCACGGCGGGCACTTCCGGTGCGAGCAACACCCACTTCCATGGCGCCCACACGGTCGCTCATGTACGTTTTCAAAATACCGTTTTCGATAAGCGTCGTGCGCTGCGTCGGCGTTCCTTCGTCATCGTACTTGAGGCTACCCCACACGCCATCCATCGTGCCATCGTCAATGGCCGTAAGGCAGGGCTGGCCAATCGCTTCACCAAGCATTCCGCAGAACGGACTTGCATTGCGACGGATAGATTCCGTCTCCAGCGGATGACCGCAAGCTTCGTGGAAAATCACGCCGCCAAAGCCATTGCCCATCACGACCGGCATCTGGCCGCCTGTGATGTAACCGGCATCGAGCATGCGCAGCACGCGCTCGCCACATTCCGTTGCCAAAGCTTCTGGAGAATAATTTGCTAAAAGTTCATAACCGCCAAGTGCGCCCGGAGCTTCGTGCGTCGTCAAGCGTTCCGTGCCATCAGTTGCTGTCACGTTCACGTTTACACGCAAACGGCCACGCGTCATTTCCAGATGCAGTCCTTCGCTATTTAAAAGAGAAATCGAAGTGCAGCTGTCGGTTACGCTGGCGCCCACCTGAGCAATCTTCGGCGAGAGCGCACGGGCCGCCTTATCTGCACGGAACAAGAAGTCCTGCTTTATGGCCTGACCGAGCACGCGCGGATCCTTGTAAGCGGCCGTGTTAAAATCACAAATGCGCTTTTCAGGAGCAAATTCAAACGGCCTTGCAGCCGAGCCTTCCGCCCCCGCTGCGGCGGCAATGCGCCCAAACGCAAGCGTCTTCACAAGCTTCACGAGAGCTTCTTCTCTGTCGTCGCTCGTGAACCCGTACAGGACTTCCGTCCCGTACAAAAGGCGAACGCCGATACCGTACTCGGTACCCGCGGTCGCCGTTTCAATCTGGCGGTCCTTCAAGCCGAGGCTTGAACTGCGAGTCTCTTCTTCAAAAATTTCAACAAAGTCAGCCCCGGCACTTTTGCCGGCTTCAAAAATCTTGACGGCAACTTCCGGATTCATCCTACACCTCGCCGTTCATCTTCTTGCGCACCGGGATGCCGGCAGCAAGCATTTCGCCCTTGATTCCAGGGACCGTATAATCGCCAAAATGCACCATCGACGCGACCAGTGCCGCATCGGCACTCGTCTTGCGGAACAAGTCTACGATGTGCGCCGGAGTTCCAGCACCGCCACTTGCAATCACAGGCACTTGCACAGCCTTTGCAATCATGTCGGTAATCGTGAGTTCGTAACCGTTCTTAACGCCATCAGTGTCAATGGAGTTCAAGCAGATTTCGCCAACGCCGAGTTCCTCGGCGCGCTTTGCCCACTGCAAAGCGTCGATGCCCATCGCCTGGCGACCACCGCGGATAAACACTTCGTAACCGCTCGGAATTTTGTCCGAAACGCCCACGAACTTAGCATCCATACCAAGCACGATGCACTGGCGTCCAAACGCCTTCGCGCCTTCGGCAATGATTTCCGGATGCAACACAGCAAGGCTGTTCACGCTCACCTTTTCGGCCCCTGCGAGGAGCGCTTCGTGCATGTCGTCCAAGTTGCGGATACCGCCACCCACTGCAAACGGGATAAACACGCGCTTTGCAATCTGACGGATCATTTCCATGTCACACGGACGGTTCTCGGCACTTGCCGTGATATCGTAAAAAACAAGTTCATCGACACCTTCATCACTGTAACGTGCGCCCATTTCTACGGGATCGCCAATGTCGATATTACCTTTAAACTTCACACCCTTCGTGACCTTGCGGTTACGGACATCCAAGCAGACAATTAAACGTTTCGTGAGCATATTCCAAATGTAGAAAACTGGCAAAAGCCGTCAACAAAAAAGAGCTTGGCACACTTCCGCCCAAGCTCTTTTTAAACGCGTTTTTCCTAGCGATTAGAGATTCTTTTCGATGGCGTTCTTGAGCGTGTTCTTCGGCACGGCACCGACAACGTTACCCACTTCGACACCATTTTTGAACAACTTCATGTTCGGGATATTCGTGATGCCAAAACGAGCGCAAATGTCCGAAACACCTTCGTCATCGACGTTGATCTTTGCAACGATTGCGCGACCGTCGAATTCGTTGGAAAGTTCTTCGACCACCGGGCCCATCATCATGCACGGACGGCACCAGGTTGCCCAAAAATCAACGAGCACAAGCTGACCCGAAGAAATAACCTTGTCAAAAGATTCTGCAGTAAGATTCAAAGCTGCCATGATAATTCTCCTATTTACCGACAAAAAATATAGTAATTATTGGTGGTTGCCACTTACACCATTTTCCTCATCTTAGCACAATAGATGGGGCCACAGCCATGAGCCTTGTCCGGCAAAATGTGAACGCCAAGTTCCGTGCGGTCCGCACCCTCCGGCAAGTCCTCAATTCGAACAAATTCCATCATCTTGCGTTTCTTCAAGATTTTAGCGACCACGGCGTCGTTTTCAAGAGGCGAAAGCGCACAAGTCCCGTAAATCAGTTCGCCACCCGGTCTAAGCGCATCCACCGCCGAAGCAAGGAGCGAGCCCTGTTCCACCGACAAGCGCTTCACGCGCTTCACCGACCAAACTTCTAGATGCGAAGGCGAATTCAGCACATGCCGATCCGAAGAGCACGGCGCATCAAGCAAGATGCGGTCGTAGCATTCCTTCTTGTGCATGCCGAACTTCACGCCATCGTAGCCCGTGACGTTGATAATCGAGCGCCAGGACTCCGGCAAGGAATTTTCGAGCACATGCTGCAAGCGGAGACGCCTGTCCGGCGAACGGTCATTGCACTGGAGCGAGCCTTCGCCCTTGAGCATCGATGCAATCACAAGGGACTTGCCTCCCGGAGCTGCGCACATGTCAAGCACATCCATTCCCGGTTCTACCGCAAGAGCCTTAGCCGCAAACACCGAAGCTTCGTCCAAAAAGTACGGTTCCAAGGCATCGTCAAACTGTAGCTTCGTTGCACAGCCTTCGCCTTTCAGCGATTCCAGCAACGTGGGCCAACGCTCACCATAAACCTCTTCAAAGTAGTCGAAAAATTCCATAATAGTTTAATGACCTTAAAAATAAAAAACTCTCTGCTCAGGAGTAAGAGCAAAGAGTTTTTAGTTGAGCTACCAGGATTCGAACCTAGACAAACAGAGTCAGAATCTGTTGTGCTACCGTTACACCATAGCTCATCAGTGCGCACCAATTTTAGAAAATAATTTTCAACTTTGCAAGGGGTAATTGAAAAATTATTTCGAAGTTTCTAAAGTAGGCGGCTCAAAAGTCATCCACTGCTGGTCAAGCGTGTCGTTTTTGGGCAACTGCACATGCGTAATTCTAACGTAGTCATCAAATGCGACATCCGCTTCCTGAAGAGTCTTCACCACCTTCGGGTCGCCAGAGTAAAGAACGATGTCATGGCCACCTGCCGGGAGATCTGCGATACGCAACATATTGCAAGTCACTTCTCTCACAAAATGGCTCGTGCCCTTCAGGCCTACAACCACGCTATTCACCATGGACATGCAATTCGAAGTCTTTGTCGAATCCGTGTCATCAATAGCCAAGAGCACGCCACTCACCAGCACAGACGGCTTCACAAGCGAAGTATCACCGATATTGAGCGTATCCTTCAAGCCCTTGATTTCTGAAGCATGCACATAGCGGCTGACACCAGCCAAGGCCACAGCGCCATCTTCGCCAAGCAAGCGGTATTCCACACGAAGACTATCATACGGGACCTTTTCCGGAGCCGGCAACACCCAGCGTCCAGAATCATCCGTTACAGTCTGCATGACAAAACCGATGGAATCTCCCTCGACAAAGTCGAAGCCATACAAGTCCGTAATCATTTGGACCTGGACATTGGCACAAGCGCTGTCATGGCAATTCACAACGCCGGACAAATACGGCTTAGCCCTCTTCTTTTCTTCAAGCTTGATTAACGAATCGACTTCCATCGTCGGGCTCCAGATAAACGGTCCCTTAGAAATCGTATCGCCAGACTTTACTTCACCATCCATGCTCCATGTACGATAAATTAACGTATCGGCAACACCGGAATCAGCAAGTCGAGCCACAATCTGCGGATCGCCCGGGCAGAACCCAAGCCACCATTCACCTGCAGGGATAAGCATCGAGAACGAATCCCCAGCAAACACGCTCTGCGAGAACGGCGTACCCGGCATGTAGACCTTAAAGTGAGAGCCAACCGCCATCGAAGGTTCGACCATATCTTCGTAATAAAGCACACTGCTGAACACAGCGGCCTTCTCTAGCTTGATGCTATCCAGAACGCCTGCATTCTTTGTCGCACGCGGCTGGTACGAGATTTCCTTGTACTCGGCATCGACAACAGCAAGCTGGAATGTATCTGCAAACACGGAATCAAACGAGAACACACCCTGCGAGTCCGTCACAGTTTCGATATATTCAGATTCCGTAAGAGTATCGCCCACACCCGGTTCACGAGCAACGCGAACCAAGGCTGCAACAGCGGCCGAACCATCAGTGCGAGTCACAACACCGCCAAGCGCGATCGTGTTACCCGTATCCGTAACAGTCCCGGCAACACCGCCGTTTTCGCTTGTGCAAGCGAACATGCAAGCGCAAACTGCCATAAGCAGTCCTAAATACGATTTAGCAAACTTCATGTTCATCCTCCTCGACTTCCGTCTCTGGTGGAAGATTCATCTTTTCCTTACTCAGCGGGAAGAATTGGATGTTCAATTCGCAAACCATGGATTCGCCTTCGTCCGAACGAACAATATCCACGATTTCCTTGCGGAACAAGTCAATTTTGCTAATGATACGTTCCAAGCCCTGCGCCGACACACTCATCGTCATACAAGATACATTTCTGCGTTCCGTACTGTAGTGATCTAGCGCATCTTTACCCAAATCAATCATCTGCTTTTGGAACTGATGAACGAAAAGCGGGGCGATTTCACTGCCATTCGTAATTGCCTTGTTTACGGAATGGTAGAATCCATCTTCGCCGAGCTCTATAAGTCCCAAACTGAGAAGGAGCTGGATAGTCTGCTTTGCCTGCGGGAGTGAAATTTTCGGATTCAAGAAGAGCGCGAGTTCCTGAATGTTCTTGTCGTTAATCTTCAAGACGGCAAGAGCTTCGCGCGCCACGACGTAATACCACTTGCTGTAGTATTCCTGCTGGTTCTTGGTCAAGTTCTTGATAGTACGCGGCAAGAGCGCGGACATCTGGTCGAAGATCTGCTGCTTCGAAGACGCCGTCGTTGCATGCGTGAAGTCCACCATCAAGGTGAAGTAGCGGCCTTCCCTTTCGTTGAGCCCGAGAGCTTCTATAAACTTCGGGATCATCTGTTGGGTGAGCGACTTGCGGCCGCGAATTAAATCCAAGTAAAGACCGGACGAGGAATACCCAGCCTTCTTTGCAAAAGACCGGTACGAGAAATACCTCTGCACGGACTTACGGTACTCGTAGTAGTCCTGGAGGTACTTTCGATAATTGTAGTAGGCATAAACGTTCATCAAAAGGAAATCTAATTTTTTTTGAGATTTTTGGGAACACCTATTTTTGAAAACAACCCGTAAAAAAGCCCTATTCCATTCTAAAATCGACAAAAAAGAACACCTTGGGAACACTTTTTGTTTTTTAGGTGATACGCTTTCAAAAAAAATTGCTTAATTTAAAGGAACACCCAATCCCATCCCTCGGACTTCCGGTTGTACTCCACCGGAAGTCCTTTTGCGTTATAGGCCTACGGCCGTATAACGCCAAATGCTGGCCTCGGTCATGTCCATGCAAGCATGGCCGCGACTCTCGGCCTACGCATTTGTGTTTTTTGCCCACACCATCCTCTTTCGCATCTCTCGCCTTAGGCGTTTTTGTGTTATAAATCAGCGGCTCTCGGCTTACACATTTGTGTTTTGGGGCGGCTCGTCATGCTGAGCGCAGCGAAGCATCCAGTTATTTTTCAAGAACTAGACTTTACCGGATCCTTCCGCTTTCAGCGTCAGGATGACAAAGTCGAGGATGACGAGCATCAGGATGACAGCCAAACGCATACCGCCAACTAATTACTATCTTATCAGCTATGAAAATAAAAGAACTCGCCCTGGGAACACTGAGCCGAATTTTACGTTACGCGGGAATTCTTCTCCTTATATATATTAGCATGGTATTTTACCTTGCCTTAACCGAACGCCGTAACGCATTTCCCCGCGCCATCACGCACAACGAAGCGCGCGAAGCCATTGCAGATAAGGCAAGAGCCATCAACTGCACTCTCGATGACGGCACAAAGCTCGAAGGTTTCGTTGTCGGAAACGAACAGAATAACGTTATCCTCTACTACCCCGATGCCGATGAAGACGCAGCCCAGTTCCTCGCCGAACTCGACAGCCTCCCAGGCTACGCAGCAGCCACATTCAACTACCGCGGTAGCGGCGAAAACAAGGGAACACCGTCTCAAGAGACGTTCGAATCCGACGCCCAAATGATTTACGAATGCGCTTCACAGATAAACGGCAACGCCCCCAAAGTCGTTGCAGGTCGCGGGACAGGCGCCATTTTAGCGACAAAAATGGTCAAAAAGGAGAATATTATACTTTTGATTGATCCTGTCTGGAGTATCGCCGACGCCATTTCTGACAAATACCGTCTCCTTTACCCAAAATTCCTTGTTCGTGCAGACGTAAAGATCGAAAAAAAGGACATTTTCACCTCTAATAACATAGTAATCCTATCAGATAGGGCCCGATTCAGTGACAGAACTCACACTTTTGAGCAAGCTTTCGAAGGCGTTAATTTATCGAAGCGAGGCTCAAAATCCCTATCTGAAGCCATTTTTGACGTGATTACCCTCAAATAAAGAAAATTTTTTTTCATTTGTTGCAACATTTTACATTTTTATTATTATTTTTTATACAACAAATGTTATTGGTTACGAAAAAGCTATTTTTATCCTTTGTACATGCTTTTTCAGTGAAAATCTTTGACATTTGGACTTTAAATTTTTATTTTATCGTCAATCAAACAAAACAAACAAAAGAGGTGTAAATGGAAAACGTAATCGTTAAAATGGATGTTCGTGGCTTCATCAGATTCCCAGAAGAAGCTGTCAAGGCCCTCAAGCTCGACAAGCTTGCCACTCAGACCAAGACTGAAGATGGCCGTACCGTCGACGTAGGTCCTTATGTAGACGTCGAAGTCGACCCGGTTGGCAAGCGCGTGGCTATCACGCCGATTAAGACCCCGAAGTCCACTTCCTTCCGTTTTATCAACGGAATTATCGGCTCTAAGTCCAAGTTCCTCTATTTCAAGGGCGCATTCAACGCTATCGGTCTCCCGGTTGCAACTGGCGCATACACGCTCGTCAAGGAAGGCAACAAGTACGTCTTCACCGCAAAGGGCGCAAAGAAGAAGGGCGAATGGACAACTCTCGCATGCCGTAATGCCGTTGGCAACAAGACCATGCTTTCCATTGACACCCGTGGTACCATCATTTTTGACCACAACACCAAGAATGCTCTGAATACCAAGGAAAACAAGACAATGGTTGCAGAATACGATGCAGCCAAGAAGACCTTCAAGCTGACCTTCAGCAAGAACAAGGGCTTCATCAACGTCCGTACCATTGCAAGCCATGCTAATGCATCCTTCATGGGCACGCTTTCTTCTCACGGCATCGCTCTTCCGCTCAAGAGTTTCCGTACAGAAAGCCAGGTCGACAAGAACGTCCTCACGTTCAGCGTCGCAGCCCTCGTTGCACAGCAGAAGGCCGCTAAGAAGAAGTAATCTTCAGGAGTTCTAGAGGGAAGATAAAATGATTGAAGTGTTCAAAGTATTTTATCCGACTCATTACAACTTCGCAGCGCTAAGTATATTATTAGTTCTCCTTGTGATATACTTGCTGACGAAGAAGAACTTCAAGTGGACCCTCATCTTTCTGGCCTTGCTTATAGCATTCAATGTCGCGATTTACAAGCGAACTGTAGGCAAGACCTGGACAATCACCCTTGAGCCGGAAACATCATCCGATCCTTATTATACCCCGCAAGCTCAGAAACTGACCTTCTCGGTACATAAGAACTGGACGATCACCGATGAAAAGGGTGAAGTTCACCACTGGTGCTGGGTAGAACAATACTGGCAGGAATTTGCAAGTATCGACCTTGTCGCAAAGCTTTGGGGTGAAAACTCCAGCAAAAAGATGGTTCAATCCACCGAAGGCCGAGCAAGCGATTCCGCAGAATAGCTTCTACAAAACCACTTAAAGCGAAACCAATTTCAACCCACCATTTTCCATGCAGAGAATGGTGGGATTTTTTATAAACTCCCCGGGGGACGCCACAATACCATTCGGTACATTCCAAATACCCGAAAGATGGTGGTGACCATGAACGCAGTAGTCGCAGTGTTGCTTTTTGAGCATGCGATTGCCCCATTCGAGATATTCTTCGACTTTTATAGTGCGGCTTTCGCCGTATTTACGGCTGTTGCGCCCAACAAAGCGTGCAAGCCCCATTCCCCAATCCGGATGGATTTGCTTGAACAGAAAACGGTTCAAGGGCAGGTCCAAAATTTTGCGCATAAAGCGGTAACCGTAATCGGACTTGGGAACACCATCACCGTGGGTCAAGAACACGCGCTTTCCTTGAATTTCAAGAACCAGGGATTTGTGTACAGCTACGCCAAGATGCTTTGGGAAAAAATCTCCGTAGGCAAAATCATGGTTCCCTTGTAAGACATGGACTTCCACTCCGGATTCCACCAGTTCCGCAAAAGCCCGATACAAGTTGAAATGTGCCGACGCTATATAATAGTTGTATTCATACCAGAATTCAAAAAGGTCTCCAACCACGACAACGTGGCTTGCTCTCCCCTTCCACGAAGAAAGAAGTTGAATCAACTTTTGCTCCCTATCGGGGACCGCACCCGGCGGGTCGATTCCTAGATGGGCGTCACTAATAAAATAAGCGGGCAATTCCATAAGCACAATCTAAATAAAATCGAAGCCGTTCGTTTTTTTATATCTTTGAGACATGCGCTCCATCGTCAAATTTTCATGTTTAGCCGTCTCTTTGGCAGCAATCCTCTCCGGATGCTCCATGAAACTCACGCAAGGCGACCTGGAAGGAATCCCCCTGACCGATGAATCGTTCAGCTTTTTTGGAAACATTCCCTTTATTTACGGGAGCGACTCGCTAGAACTTTCGCAAGACTTGCTACGAGCCTACACTAAGGCTGCAAGCGAAACAGAATTTCCGCGCAACACATGCCGCGGGGACGCAACCATCAAGGCGACAGTTCAACAGAACGAACCAAATTCCGCCTGGAATATTGGAGTCCTCATTCCGCTGTGGCCTATCCTCCCCGTCAATGAATCCTGGACATATGAGCTTTCGGCACGCATCTTTTGCAATGGGGCACTCGTACGCCATGTGGAATTCATTGAGCAGCAAGACATTAACGCTATTTTATATGGGCGTCTCCGCACCGATCTCGTGAACAGGGCGTCCCGTGAAATGCACCGCAAGCTCGTACAGCGCTTGGCATTTGAGCTCAATTCCAACAGACTCACCGATTTAAATAGCGTGAGCGACTATTAAATTCGGAATGAGGAGTCTCTACACTCTCGTCTAAAATCTATTTTTACATCATGTCATACACTTTATACATCGTAGCGACTCCCATCGGGAACATGGAAGACATCACCTACCGCGCTGTGCGCATCCTTAAGGAAGTTCCCCTCGTCCTTGCCGAAGACACCCGCCATTCGAGAATTCTCTTTGACAATTACGGCATCACGACGCCCATGGAAGCCTACCATGACTTCAACAAAGAGAAGGTCACGCCCAAGTACGTCGACTTTTTGAAGAATACCGGCGACATCGCACTCGTAAGCGATGCAGGAACGCCCGGCGTTGCAGACCCGGCATTCAACCTCGTGCGAGAATGCGTCCGCGAAGGTATTGACGTGCGCGCCATCCCGGGACCGTGCGCGATGATTACCGCACTCGTCTCTTGCGGCATGCCGACCGACCACTTTACGTTCCAGTATTTCTCTCCCAAGAAAAGCGCCCAGCGCATCCACTTGCTCGAGAAGTTGAAGGACGAAGAAGCGACACAGATTTTCTACGCCAGCCCGCACAACATCGACAAGTTCGTCGAAGAAATCAAGCTTGTCTTTGGCGATATCAAAATTGCACTGATGCGTGAACTGACCAAGAAGTTCGAGGAACACCTCATCGGAACGCCGACAGAAATTTCCGCACACTTCAAGTCGCACCCGCCCAAAGGCGAATTCGTGCTCGTGTTCAATCCCCAAGACAAAAGCGGTCTTTAAGTTCTACCGACTAACGACTAATGACTATCGACCAGTTCCTAAACAAGCTTAAAGCACTTCCGCGAGCTTACAAGATTTACATCGCGGTACTCGTTGCCGTTGAATTTGTATTGTTCCTGTTGCGTCCGGATACGCCCGGGCTTTACACGCAGATTCCGCAGCTGTTGCCTATCGTTGCGGCACTCCCATTCTTGTTCATAAAGAACGCTCGCCGTCCATTTGCGCGGTTCATGAACACGTACGGCATTATCGTCTTTACGTTCCTTGCGTTGGATTACCTCACGCGCAGCCATGCCGGGCTTTTCCAGATTGTAACGACGTTCATCCCGATGATGCTTTACTGGTTTGCATTGTTCATCCGCTGGAACGTCAAGCTCTTTAAGCAAAAAGACGCGCGCATTGCAATCGCCTTGGCCACAATTTCCTGGGGATTTCTCGCATTTGCATTCCCGCCTTTGCCTCTTGGCCCTGCCACTCTCGTTTTGCTTGTGCCGTGGTTCATCATGCTCAACAAGTACAATCGCGAGACTGCCGTCTTTGCGACATTTTGGGCAAGCATGGTCTACAACACCGTCAATTACTATTGGATCCGCAATGTGATGAATGTCGAGACAGCGCCTTCAGGACTTATCTTCCTCGGGCTTATACTCCTCATCGCTTACTTGAGCTTGTTCAACGTCCTTGCCGCATTTGCTTACTCCACCGCCAAGAACTTAAAGATCAAAGGCAAGGCGTACTTGCTTATCCTCTTCCCCGTTTTCTTTGCATCCATCGAAATGTTCCGCACGCACGGTGATTTCGCATTTCCGTGGAACCATCTCGGTTACACGTTCGGCAATTACCTCGAACTGATCCAAGCACTTTCCATCATTGGCGTGTTCGGTTACACAATCCTGATTGTCACCTCGAACCAGGTTGTCGCTTACGCCTTTTTGCAGAAAGGCCGCAAGAAGCTCGCGCTCTTTGCCGTTCCGTTCGTGATTTTCATGGCTCTTTTGATTCACGGCTCTTGCGTGCTTTCATCACCGGAAGCAGCCCCGTACCACAACGCAAGCGCTCCTGAAAATCCATCCATCGCGATGGTGCAGCCAAGCATTGCCCAAGGCGCCAAGTGGAGCAAGGCCCGTTTCGATTCCATTGTCACAAAGACTTTCAACATGGCGCTCGATAGCGTTCAGCCAGGCACAAACTTGATTCTCCTCGCCGAGACCGCCATCCCGGACCACATCCGCAGACAGCCTTTAGTCCTGAGGCGTTTGCACCAGATGGCCGACATGAGAAACTCAAGCATTCTCACGGGAGCGCTCGACTACAAGCGCGTTTCGGACGACATGAACAACCCGCGCCGCTTTGAAATCTACAACGCCTCGTTCCTCTTTACCCCGGGCGATCCAAACTTTCCGCAGCGCTATATCAAAAAGCACCTCGTGCCTTTCAGCGAGCGCATTCCCTTCGATGACGTTTTCCCCATTCTCAATTACGTGGACCTTGGCGAAGGCGACTTTGTCCCCGGAAAGGAAACGCCCGTTTATGGACCTTACAACTGGACGCCATACATCTGCTACGACGCCATCTTCGGAGACCTCATTAGAGACGCCATCCGCGCAGGTTCCCGCCTGATGGTAAACATCACGAATGATGGCTGGTTCGGCCGCAGCACCGCCCCATTCCAGCACCTGAACATCGTGCGCCACTTGGCCGTCACCTACGGCTATCCGGTGGCACGCCTCGCCAACAGTGGCGTTTCGGCATTCATCGACCAGTACGGTCACTATGACCAGAACACCGGCATCTTCGAGATGCGCGTCATCCAAAGAAAAATGCCCCTCAAGACGAGGAGCACCTTCTATACATCTGTAGGCGAATTTGTCGAAACTGCATTGCTTTGGTTCTTTGCCATTTACCTAATTGCAATATTTGCTATTTCGAGATTGCATAAAGGAGATGCCCGATTAAATCGGGCATGACATTTTTCGCAACTCAAAGTAACAGCATCGGCGGCCAATGGCCGGCTTTGGGGCGTTCCTTGAATTCCGCATTGGGCAAGAATTCCTTAAGCTTCAACGTCCATTCCGGCTGGACAGTCGCATCCAGTCGCCCATAAAGCACCTGGATGTTCTCGCTGTTCGGGATTACAGATTCCACCTTGTGCGATGCCAGGTACATCAAGCCCTTGGCAAGCGAATCAGCATCATACTTCTTGGCTTCATCAAACCAGTCGTCCTGCCAGTCGCCAAAATCTTCCTCAAAAAGCTCCATGAAAGCCTTGAGTGCTGGCTCCGTGGTCGTTTCGAGCTGGTGCGCCATAAAGTGCAAATTCGGCACAGTCCAGTTACCGATTTCATCGCAAAAATCTGCATATGGAGAAAGCAAAATCCACTTTTGCCCCTTTTGCGGACCCGCCGTAGAACACATCAACGACAAGGCTCCAAGCCCCCAGGCGACTACCGTAGAAGCTTTCTTGAACTCCGGAATATCCTCCGGTTTCTCTAAAAACTCAGCCAGTTGGCTGTACTGCACATAATTATGGTTTGCCGAAGGAGCTACGTCCATCAGATCATCTTCCCAAATCCCGAGATTTGAGGCCCAATCAGGCAGCCAGATCCATTTTTCGCTCATATACAACCTCACTCATGTGAAGAGCCTACTAAAACACACTCCAAACTACATAATTGCTGATAAATTTTCCATTATCCGCAAAACTTTTTAACAAACGTAGTCTTATAGATATATATATCCAAATTTTGCTTTGATAGCAACTCTTAAAAAAAGTATTTTACAATTCGTAATATTTGTTTACTTCCGAACACAAAACATTGTATATTATCTGTATAAAAAAAATATGAAACCTATAAAGAGATAATTGTAATATGAGACACCTGATTCCTTCTCTCTGCTTAGCTCTTCTTCTGGCCGAAACAGCCTGTTCCGCACCACATGCCGTAAAACAGAATGATTCCGACAATCGTCAAAAGAACGCCGCTACCCGACAAAGAGCAGAAAGCGCCTATAACGAACTGGACGGATTCGCCTCTACCACAAATTCTGCAGTAAAATCGACCGCAGCTGCGCCTACGGCATTTAACGCAAGCGCTCCGGCAGCAGTAGCTCAAAAGACATCTGCCGCAACTGAAACTTACGCCAATGCAAGCGCCATCCAGGACATCGGGACCCCGATTATCATGGTCTCTCCCAACTTGACTCTCAAGGACGGAGTTCCAGACCTCTCTAGCGAAAGCCCGTACTCTCGCACAACAGCAGAAGCCATTAACGGCTACCTGACCAAGAAGAACTACGAGGTCAAGTCTGTCGATGGTCAGGCCGAGCTGAGCAGCATCCTCCAGATGCAAAGCGATATCGCCAATACGGAAGACGACTTGTCTTACCTTGCAAGCGTGGCTTTGGATGCCGACATCTATATTAAGTATACCCCAGAAGTGACGAATGACGAAGTCTCCGTCGAAGTTTCTGCCTACGAAACCTCGACCGCACGCCTCCTCGGTTCGCAGTCTGCAGTCGTCCGCAACAACGGCCATACTTCCAAAATCAACATCAATTCAAACATCGGCGCAGCCGTCCGCAAGGCTATGCCCGGACTTGAACAGAAGATTCTCGGATACTGGAAGATGGACCTCGCCAAGGGTACACAGTACAAGGTCGTCGTTAACATCAAGGGTGAATACTCCGACAGCCAGACCGAAGACCTCCACGACGCCATCATGAAGGGCCTCAAGAGCAACTTCAGTTCCGTGAAGGTAAACGTGATGACCGCCAAGACACTTGACTTCGTCATCTACGCCAATCCCTTGCAGTACAAGGATTCCCAAGAAGTCTACTCGAAGATCAGACAGGTATTCAAGCCTATCGCAGAGACCAAGAAGAATAACATCACTCGTAAGCTGATTTTGATGGAGCTGAACTAGTAATGAATATCAAAGCCCTTATCCTTTGTGCGTGTCTTGCTGTAATCCCGGCGATGGCAGGGAAAATCGTCACCTACACCGCCACCTCCACAGTATCGCAAGAAGATGCGAACAACACCGCCATGGCAGGCGTCGCAAAGCAGATCAAGTCCCAAGTTAGCGCCACCCAGACTCTGACCAAGTACGAAGACATCAACGATGGCAAAAGCGTCCTCGGTGAAACTTACAGGTCCAAGAGCAATGTCAAGAGCAACGTCGTCTTGAAAGGCGTCAAGGTGACTCCTGTAAAAGTGGATAAAGGCTTCAAGGCAACCGCAACTCTCGACATGGACGAGTTCACCGCAAGCCTCCAGTTCCGTCTGAAGACTTTAAAACAGGACATCGCTAAACTCGAGAAGTCCGCTAGAAAGGCTATCGACACTCGCGTTTATATCAATGCCGCAAACGACTTGGAAAAAGCCGAAGACAAGGTCAACGAATACAATTTCTATCTGCTCCAGCTTGCCGATATTTATCCGCTGGACGACAGCCATCGTTTGCAACATGGTCTCCCCGAAATCGAGAACATGCTCATCGAAAGACTTTCGAACATCACGATTACAACGACGACCGAACCGAACTTTGAACTGACCAAGGCCGAAATGCCGTCCTGGAATGTAATCGTCAAGGATTCGATTGGTCCTGTGCCAAGCTTCCCGCTTGTCGCTCGTCAAAGCAAGACTCTCTCAGAACGCCGTACGCAGAAAAATGGTATTGCCACGTTCAAGCTGCGCAACGTCAACTTCGACAAGGGCCCGTACGTGATTACCGTGGAGCCGAACTTCCCGCTTGAAGTTCTGAAAAAGGCTGGTTTGAGAAACGCCCTTGAAGTTCCGTACCGCGTGAAGCTTTCCCGTTGCGAAGTCAAGCTCAACTGCGACATGATCGCAAACGCTTGCAACGCTCTTGAAAACGCTCTTTCGAAGAAGTCCATCTTCGTCAGCCCAGACGAAGAATCGACGGCACCGGAACTTAGCGTAGAAATCGAAAACACCTTCAGAGGCAAACTCGGGTTTATCTCGTCCTTTGACTTTACCATTTCTATCAAGGGCGACAAGGTCAACTTTTTCACAACGGCAAAAGGTGTCGGCAAGAATGAAGTTGATGCAACCATCAGCGCTATCAAGAAGACGGACTTTAGCCCGCTCCAGAAGCAGCTGTTGCCGCTCTGCAAATAATTGATGGAATTCACGTGGTCACAAAACCAATAGATGCAATTTTAGACAATTTATAAATGTATCTTTGCAAAGCCGCTGGTTAGCGGCTTTTTTCTATGCAAAAAAGAATTTTATCGATACTGTTCATTCTGTTGCTCGCAATCCCGGTTGCGGCGGGTTTCAAGGTGAACAAGGCGGGACTCCCCAAGCGCCCGCAGAACAGTTACGTGTACGACGAAGACCGCTTGCTTTCAAAGCAAGAAGTGCAGTTCGTCAATGCGCTTTCTGAAGAGCTTTACAGAAAAGCAGGCTTTGGACTTGCGGTAGCGCTCATCCATGACATCGGCTTTGCGGACTTTAGAGATTACGCACTGAACATTGCCGAAAGCTGGGGCGTTGGCGACAAATCAAACGAAGGCGTCCTGATTTTTGCGGCGATGAAGCAGCACAAGCGTAGTGTCGAAGTCGGCTATGGCGCCGAGGGCTACTTGCCCGACGTGCTCGTGGAACGGCTCCAGCAAAAGACGATTGTCCCTGCATTCAGAGTTGAAAAGTATGGCCAGGGCGTGATGATGCTCGCCTGGGAAATTGCGCAAGTTGTCGCCAAGGAAAAAGGCATCACGCTTGAGGTCAATACCGACCAGCTCCCGCAAGAAGAAGAAAACAGCCCATTCGGACTCGCACTCATTATTTTCGTGATTCTGTTCCTACTTGTTTCGAAGAACGGCGGCGGGCGCGGAAACGGATGTCTCTGGTTCCTGCTCGGGAACGCCCTTAGCAATAGCAGCCGCGGGCATCACGGGCCACGAGGGGGATTCGGTGGAGGCTTTGGCGGTTTTGGCGGCGGAGGCGGCTTTGGTGGCGGTTTCGGCGGTGGATTTGGTGGAGGCCACTTTGGCGGTGGCGGCTCCGGCGGAGGATGGTAAACTATGAAGAAGATTTTAAGCGTTGCAGAATTTCAGAATTCGGAATGGCCGAAACTTTTTGAAGAAGCGCTCGGCGACAATCTCGTTTCGGCGTTCGTTCACGGAGATTGCCTTATGGAAGGGTTTTCCGCATTGGAATCTCCATGGACCGTCAGCTTCATCTTGAAGTCCAATTCCGCACAGGACCTGCTCCCGCTACAAAAGCTCACATCAAAAGCTAAGCATGAGAACATCGTGTTCAATCACGTGTTCAGCCGTTATGAAATCAAGACTTCGCAAGACGTGTTCCCGCTGGAATTTTTGCATATCAAGAGCCGAAATGTAACGATTTGTGGCGAGGCGCCGATTGCAGACTTTTACCCGAACCTCGCAGAACTGCGAATCGAATGCGAACGCGAACTGCGCGGACTTCTCGTGCATTTACGCCGAGCATTCCTTTACCTCAAGGAAGACCGCAATCCGCACGGGATTTACGTGCGTTCTGCAACGACACTCCTCCCCTTGCTTTACGGTGTCTATTACCTTTCAACAGGCAATTATCCCGAAAATCACGAACAAGTTTACGAAATGTTCCCGGGCGTGCGCATCCCCGAAATGTCAAAAGACAACGACGTGATTATATCAAACATCAACAAGTACATCGAAGCCGTGACTGCAATCGTCAATCAAGTCGATGCGATGAAAGTTTAATAATTGTAAGGCGGATCAATCGAACTTTCTCTTCCAAACAGGTTCGTCTGTAATAGACTGTCGAGCTTTCAAAGAATCATCAACATAAAGAGTTCGCAGTCTCTCTAGTACAGGAATTGTCGGCACAGACTTTCGTCTCTTTTCCTTCATTTTGTCATCATCGCGACGAACAGGGTTATCAAGGACGGATGTCTTAAATCCGTCTTTAAAAGTTTCTTCCTCAATCAGTTCACCGTTTTCATTCCATTTTTTCCATACACCTATGGGCTTGTCTAACTCATAGTATTCTTCAGCCTTTAAACGTCCATTTTCGAACCACGTTTTTCTAACGCCGTTGAGTTTTCCTTCGTTATAATGTTCCTCCTCGGCGATTTTCCCATTTTCATGCCATTTTTTCCGAACGCCTTCTAAATTGCCGTCTTTATAATAAAACATGGCTTTCAATTTTCCATTTTTATACCATCTCTTCCATACGCCATGGGCTTTATCTGATACATAATTATCTTCCCATTGCATTTTCCCATTTTCATACCACCATTTCCAAGTTCCATAACGTTTACCATCTTTATAAATGACCTTCGATTTCAGACGACCATTTATATACCATTCTGTCCAAGTTCCTTCGAACTTACCATTTTTATAGAATCGTTCATCTTTCAATTGTCCGTATTCGGACCACGCTTTCCAAGGGCCATCATATTCTCCTAACTTATACGAAATTATCTCTTTCAACTTGCCGTCATGAAACCATTTTTTACTAACACCATCTTTTTTACCCGATACATAAAAAGATTCTTCCGCCAATTGTCCGTTCCAATACCAAGATTTCCAAGGTCCTTCTCGTTTATCAGACTTGTACATTCCATCGAGTTCCAAAAAACCATTTTCATACCATGCTTTCCACGCCCCTTCTTTTCGGCCTAATCTATAACCATGCTCACAAAGCTTTTGCCCATTATAATGCCAAATTTTCAAGATGCCATCTATTTTCCCTGATTTATAAAACATTTCAGAATGCAATCGACCATTATCAAACCAACGTTTACTAGTTCCTTCTCGCACTCCGTTCTTATAATGTTCTTCTGATTCTATTTTTCCATTCGCATACCATTCTCTACTTACACTATCTCGAATAAAGTCATCATAGCAACCCGAAAGTCGATGACAATTCTGAATCCAGTAATTATACATTTTACCTTTATAAAATTCTTCTCTCGACAATTGTCCATT